>CAZDJH010000316.1:0-5256 GCA_964505645.1 uncultured archaeon
ATTCATCATTCTTACTATTGCTCTATTCCATTTTAATATTATGAGGGTCTTGAATTTATGAGTTCTAAAATGCGATTCATCAACGACCTAAAGGACGATGCTTTCCCGCCAAATAATGGTAAAAGTATAAAGGTTAATTGCATCTGGTCATTAAAGTATTTGATAAATCATTATCAATAGGTTCAAATTATGCATAATAAATATATTTTTTACATTATTGCGGCGAATATTCTCTGGAGTTTCGTTCCCGTTTTAGCTTCAGACTTAATTGGGTCCACTTCTATTCTTATGATTATATTTCTACGCTTTTTAGTCTCTGGAGTGGTTTTATTTTGTATTGCATTGTCCTTAGTATTCTATAATAATAAATTCACCACTAAACAAGAGATTACTATCCTCCACTTATTTCAATATACATTAGCCAAAAATAATTCGTTTTATAATATAACTCAACTGCTCTACTTGTTTTTACTTGGATTTTTCGGCATCTTCATCCACATTTTTAGCTACTTTCTAACGTTAAAGTTAAGCTCCATTTCATTTGCGATGGTTGGATTTCAAGTGAGTGTCATCTTAATTGCCTTGTATGAGCACGGGGTAAAATTGGAGAAGCTGGATTTCTTCAAAATTCTCTACCTTTTAATTCTTATATTTTGTATCCTCATCATCTTCTACATAAACTTCCAAAAATCCTCTCAAATACCAGCTTCTCTTCCATTTATCAATATTTTCTATCTTATTATGTTTTTTTTATCTATGACCTTTTTGCACATTTCGCTGGGAAAGGATTCTTACACAAAAGACGAAATTTTATTGCTGAATAAAAACAAGAACTATAAGATAGTTCGGATGCTTTTAAAAATCTCGCTAATATTCTTTTTTACGGTACTATCTTTGTTTCCATTTGCTATAATTTTTTATGTATTTCCCGTTGAACCTACTCTTCATGAGGAAACTGTTTTTTTTCTGAATGATTTAACTTATATTAATTCGATTTTTTTTAATATAGACTTAATCGTGTTGATCTGTTTTTCGACGATCATACCTTATCTCTTAATTTTTATTGCCAATGTCAATTGGAGCCCCTTTAATCTCACTTACAGCCAATGGAATAGTATATTAACAGTAATCGAGCCCACCTTTGCGCTCTTTTTTGGGGTTTTGTTTGCATACGAATATTTCCCCTTGGAATTTCTTATTATCGTCGTCTTTTTATTGGCGATTTCGATACTTTTTAGATACGCCCACGAGACTCATAATAAGGTGAATGCTTGCATCTTGCTGAAAAAACATCAGAAAAAGATGAAGTCTATTCCATTGCAATTATTGAAGTTTAATGGGGTCGTCTCCGTTCAGGCCCTCATCGGACAGTTTGACATTTTAATTAACGTCCAAACCTCATCCATTAAAGCGCTCTATTATTTGATCAATAACCAAATAAGAACTATTGAAGGAGTGATTTCTGTAGACCTATTATTCATTAATCAAATAGCAAAAATATAAATTCAAGAAATAATACTCTAATATGAAACCACAATGACCGTTAAAGCCCTCATCTTCTGTAAGGTCCATCATAAGGAAATGACCAACGTGCTCAACGAGTTTAAAAAAATTTCCGAAATCAAAAAAGTGTTTTCACTTACGGGGGACTATGATATTCTGGCTGAGATAGATGTGGAGAGTACAGATGATCTCTATAAGTCGTTTTCCAATAAGATTGATTTGATTGATGGTATCATTAAAACCAATACTCACATCGTTATGAAAGAATTTAAAAAATAATAAATAAATAATAAATAATTCATATCCTCTAACTTTTATAAAATCTTATTTATCTCCAGCTGTTATTATCTCGTTGGTTCATGGGAAAAATCTAATTTAATTACATTGGCATGGTTTACCAAACGTGTTTGCACACCGCCCGTTATTTTCTTAATGAAATGTTTTATTATTTCCTCGAAAAAATGTCACTTCTTTATTTACATTTGGGTGGGGTTGGATTACGTTTTAGGTATTAATATCAACGAGCTGTGGGTAATGTAATTTCTGAATCTAAATCTTTCTCTTTTATTCCCCTTCGAATCCAAAAAAGTCCCAAGATAGTTCCAACGATAATAGTTAAAAACATAGACAACAGATAGGATCCTTCGGATGCTGTATAACCAAATAATCCGTAATCGCCAACCGCTAACAGTAATATCATCGAAGAGATACGCGTCCAAATAAATAAGAATAATAAAGGTTCTATGTGTATTTTAAACGTACTACTGATTTTTCTAGCATTTTTGAAGAGAGCAAAGAAAGTATAAGAGATTAAAACGATATCTACGATCCCGTCGAAGATAGTATATTTTCCTAGATTTGGGTCCCACAAAAAATAACGAAGCCAATGATATAAAACAAAGATAAAAATCAAAGCCCCAAATAAAGTTACCGGTGCTCTATTCCCGCTTTTTGATTTGATGATTAATCCAAGTACAGGTAGGAGAAGCTGAAAAAGAGGAAACACGAGGAAAATCATTTGTTGATTGAATTCTAAAGATTTGATATCAATAAAAATGAAGAAAGCCCCAAATATCAATATGGAAATAATCCAAAAGATTACGTAGAATATCATTGATTTATTCCCATTTTTAATAATTGACCTTCTGGAGATCCGTAATGAAATATCTTGGGCAAATAGGACTAAAAGAGCGGAACTAATAATATACCAGATAAAGAAAGCTATTAAATAAACACCAATGAAAATAGCAATCGGAATAAATACGCTTATAAATATAAAAACAATATGGAGTCCGAATAGTTTTTGAATTGAGTTTTTATTTTGAATGAATTGATATGTTTTAGAATTTAAGGATATAACGAATAAGAAAAGCAAATAAAAACTAAAACCAATTAGGAGTATAAAGACTACACCTTGAATATTAGGTATCTCGAAAGGAACTGGAAATCCTTCAGAATGTCCAAAAATCATAATCACTATTAAATAAAAGAAAATCAATAAGATTGTTACGGTATAGGTGTAAAAAAGCAATTGATTTTTCATCAATGTGCTAAAAAAATCTTTAAGGGCTCTCTTAAAAGAATATTTCTTTATCTCTTTCTTTTCTTTATTAATAGTCAAGTTTAAAAACCCACTATTCGAGGTATTATTAATGTACATAAAAATAATTGATTTTATTTAGAATTTTTGGTTTTTTTTTATGTCTTTTCAAATCAATCTCATACCCTTCTCAGATTTTCGAAATTGCTCTTGAAGTATGTACTGAAGGGTTTTAATATCCTAAAGGGCGCATCCAGGGATGAGAATCTTAGATCCAAGTTCGCCGAATTCGATTCCATTATGAAAGTATTGTTTCAAGAGTTATTTTTCCGTATTATTAGCGATCTTTTGGGTCAGCTGGACTTATTTAAATAAAGCTCTCCTTATGTTAAAGTATAAAAAATCATCTATCCTTCGATTATTCCTATCTTTTTGCAATTAATTCATTCTTAATAATTAATTAATATCAAATTAATAATGGATAGAATATTAGAACAAATTAACTTTAAATGTTCTTTAGTTTATTAAAGTATTAAAGATTTTATAGATCATAATATATACGATTTCAAAAATAAACTCGGTGGAAATCTATGGCAGATTACGTTTTTAAAATTATACTTACTGGACCGGCGGCTGTGGGTAAGACAAGCCTATTGCAACGGTTTGTTCACAACAGTTTTTCAGAAAGCTATTCCCTTACCATAGGCGTCGATTTTCTCTCAAAACAAGTAGATTTAGAGGATGATGAACAAGCCAGATTAACCATATGGGATATTGGAGGGCAGAAACGCTTCGATTTCATGAGATCGAGGTTCTATAATGGCGCAAACGGTGCTCTTTTAGTATTCGACTTGACGCGAGAAAAAACCTTCGTCCAGGTAAAACATTCACTGGAAGTTCTTCGAAGGGAAGCGGGGAGAGATGTGGATTTTGTTCTGGTAGGCAATAAGTTAGATTTAATCGAAAGCACGGGAAGGGTTATAGACCCCGAGAAGGTCCGGAGTTTTGCCGAAGACCAAGGGAGTTTCTACATAGAAACCAGCGCAAAGACCGGAAATTGCGTGGAAGATGCCTTCGTACAGTTAACCCAAAAAATAGCAGACAGCACAAAAACATAATATATCCCTGCTATTTCATTCCAGTCCCAACAGCCCTCTTATATTTGAATAGAGTACTTTTTCTAACGTGCGTTTCGATAGACCCAGTATTTTAATTTTCTGAATCTCTATATCGGGTGTGGTGGCTGCTGGGCTGTCTGAACCGTATAGCACCCGATTTTCGCCCATAACCTTAATTAGAACTTTAATCCCGTACGGCACCGAGAGGCTCGTTTCAAAATATACGTTTTGGCAATCAGTAAAATATCGAAGGAGGGAAATCATATACTCCATAGTAAATGCCGCGTGTCCTATTATCAGCCTAAGCTCCGGATGCCTTTTCTTGAATTTGTAAAGAGAGAGTATTTTGAAAGGCTCTTGAAAGTAAAAGCTCGTACCCGAATGGAAAAAGAGGGGAATATCGTAAGTAATGCAAAAGTCGGCCAAATTATCGAAATCTGCCCCGAGATCCAGGTTATCCAGCGAGAATTGGGTCTTTACCCCTTTAAATTTGTATTTCGTAATAAAGGCGGTAAGCACCTTCCAATCCGCATCGCTTGCGATCTTTGGATTGAACCAATAGAAGCCAAACAATCGATCGGGGTGGGACTGCGTAAGTTGCTTCACGCGCTCATGATCGTACTGCTGTTTAGGATATAACTGATCCCCCAGCTCTTTATTCTTTAGTTTTTCATTTAAGGTGAGTAAAAGCTTGCTATTTGCGGCGGTGTTTAAAGTAGTAATAACCGCTTTCTTAATATTGTATCTATCTAAAAAATCAGGGAGCGTTTCATTCTTTTTTTTAAACTTTCCCGTATAATGCATATGGGCATCAAAAACATCAACCATGTTGATTCTTTCCTATCTTAATAATTAAAACTTTAATTGCTATAGATTTTTTGAAAATTGAATGCATTTTTTTCAAATTGGTTGCTTGATGAGAATTAGTATGTATAAAAACAATAATACTCATGTATGAAGATAATAAAGTAAATTTATGGTTTCCTAAAAAGATTTTAATTTTTTGTAGTATTTTTTTTCCTATATTTATTTGAAATTCGAAGCAAAAAAAAAACGATACATAAAAAAAGTTGAAGTAAGCTTATGACAGAAGAA
>CAZDJH010000317.1:0-5236 GCA_964505645.1 uncultured archaeon
CAAAGACTTAAATAAATTTGAATATAATTCAATTATAACATTAAATTCCTCTTTCGTAAAATGTTCATAGGCAATTATTTTTTGTATAACATTTGTATCATAAAGGGGTTTTAATCTCTCCCAAATATCTACTTTGGGATTATAATTAAAAATTGGATTATAAATAATCCCATTGTTATGCGTGAAATTGATTTCAGTTATAGAAACAATTTTACGGCTTAACTTTTTACTTTTTCTCATCAGTATTATTAGATCTAAATCATTTAAGCAAGGATTCTTTATTTTAAAATGATAAATAAATCTATTAATTAAAGACTTTATATTGTTAGCATGGATGGTTTGAAAACCCCTTAATCCCGCCGCAAGACAGTGAAACATAGCTTCAGATTCCTTTTTAGTAAGTATCTCTCCAAGAAAAATGATATCAGGACTTCTATGAAGTAATGTTTTAATTTGACCGCTTTTAGTATTTTCCGTTTCTTCATTCGTCAAGGAATTGACCATGAATTTAAGTTGATGCTTCCCAAACTGAATTTCATCTAGTGATTCGATGACATTCTCAACATATACCTTTCTAAATTCTTTTGGTGTAATTAAGTCAAGTGAATTAATTAATGTCGTTTTTCCAGAATCGGTTTCTCCTGTGACTGTAAAATTAATCCGATATAGTAAGCAAAAATACATAAAAGCGGCCATTTTGGAATTTAACGTATTATTTTTTAATAAGTCTTGAATTGTAAAGATATTTTTATTTAATTTTCGAATATCCATAGCGAATTCATTAAAGTTAATTGGTGAAATATCTATGGAAAATCGACAATAAAAGAATTTATTTTTCATAATATGTTGAATACTAGGATGGGAATGATCTAAGCGTTTTCCGCTATAAAGCCGAAGCATAGTAATTAGTCTTTCTATTTCTTTCTTATTTAATTTAAGGGAGGTTCTACATCTAAAATAGAGTTGATGATTTAAATATACAAAATCTGAGGGGGCATCTAAAAAAACCTCTTCTATTTTATCGTCTAATAATAGAGGGAAAATCTTTTGAAGATTTAGTATTTTTAAGGCAACTAATAATCCGATCCTTTTCTTGTCTAAGTTTTTTATATTAAATTCTTTATCAATTATTTTAATCGCTTTATACTTATAGGATATAATTAGTTTTTCAAGCGGTAAAATCTTCTTTAAATTCATCAATTCTATTCTATTATATGTGTAATTTATCACTTTTTTATAAAAGTCTTCATAACTTGTATTTTTAAAAAAAGGTTCGGACTCATAAAACCTTTCTGTTTCGTCTTTTACATTATAAATGGATATCCTATAAATGTTGAGCTCCCCAGTATAATATTGTTCTATATATTTTTCCTTATTAATTTTATTTTTAATGGATTTTTGTAATATAATTATTGAATTTGAAAATAAATACTCATAAAAATTAGAATATTCTTTAAATAAAATCCTTTTTTTATTAAAGTTTTTAAATTCATTAATCAGTTTAACCGTACTTAATACCTCAAAAAGTTCATTCAGACATAAATGGAACTTTTTGTAACATTCAACGCAATTAAATCCTATATTTGATTTATTTAACTTTAAAATATGATTTTGAACTTTTTTGAATAAAATAATTGGATTATAAAAATCAATATTATTATAGATGGTCAAAATTGGATCAATAATATCACATTTAAATTCTGAATAGAGACATTCTTTTCTAATTTTGATAATTCTCCCTATAATTCCATTGATCCTATCCCAATATGAAAAAAAATCTAAAAAGAGATTGATCTTCTTCCTGTTAAGATCAGTCTTAAAAGTTTCTAATCTTACTTTTTTAAAACCTTTTTTTTGATTTTTAAATAACTTTTCAGACAAGCAAGAAATACATCGCTCATGATAAAATTTTTCTTTAAGATAGAGACAGTTTGAACAATTTAGCGTTAAGGTTTGATTACTAAAAGATAAAAATCCTCCTCTATCATTTAACTTCTCTGAATCCATAAAATGTGAATTCATATTAATTCTTTTAAATGAGACCTATTAAAATCCTCGAATTTAATTGATTTTTTTTAATTTCATATATGAAATTATTCTATATTCACAAAATTTAATTAAATTAAAACATTTTTAAATCTAAAGTCTAAGTGATAACAATGGCATCTCGTAAAAAGAATGCACCGAGACACGGTTCATTAGCATATTTACCTAGAAAAAGAGCAGCCCAAATTAAAGGAAGAATTAGAAATTGGTTAGATATAAATGGAGATATCAATTTTCTTGGATTTGCCGGATTTAAGTCTGGAATGACGCATATAACTTATATAGAAGACCAAGAAAATAGTCCATATTATGGAAAAGAGCTGATGAAGGCGGTAACAGTAATTGAGGTTCCACCTCTATTATTGATAGGTGTTAAAGTATATAAAAAAGACGATTATGGAAAATTTATAATAGGGGAACTTTATTCTCCAGAGCAGAACAGAAATTTATTTAGGAAGATAATTCCGCAAAACTCTGAAAATAATTTTAAACAAAAGAGAGATAAACTTCTTCAAAAGATCGACGATTCATGTGAAATAAGAGGAATATTTCAAACCCAACCCTATAAAACATCCCTACCGAGAAAGAAACCAGATATTATGGAAATAAAGGTCAACTCGATTAATAATCCAATAGAAGAATTTAACTTTACGGTTGAACGATTGGGAAAAGAGATTCGGGCTCGTGATGTACTAATAGAGGGCGAATTAATAGATGTTATAGCAGTTAGTAAAGGAAAAGGATTCCAAGGGCCCGTAAAAAGAAGTGGGATTAAGATTTTAAGTAGAAAAAATAACAAAATTAGAAGAGGGGTTGCTTGCATAGGTTCTTGGCACCCTGCGAGAGTTCGCTATACGGTTCCGAGACCCGGACAGTTGGGTTTTCATCAGAGAACCGAATACCATAAAAGAATTATGAAGATTGGAGAAAATGAGGAAGAGATAAATCCGAAGGGTGGATTTATAAATTATGGAAATGTTCGAGGAGATTATCTGATTATTTTAGGATCTATACCAGGTCCTAAAAAAAGGGTAATTAGAATCAGAAAATCAATAAGACCTAAGAAATCTTTTGAAGAAAAGTCTCCAGAAATAACATTTATAAATCGGGAAAGTCAACAAAGGAAATGAAAAAGTCGTGAAAAGATATGAAAAGCATAAATGTCTATGATTTAAAAGGGGAAAAAAAAAGTAAAATTGAAATATCAGATATTTTTAATATTAAACCCAGAAAGGATTTAATCGTATTGGGTACGGAAGTAACTCAAAGTCAGAGCACTCAACCGCAAGGAAGGGATACGCGTGCAGGGTTACGAAACACAGCAGAAGGATGGGGTACCGGGCATGGGCTTTCGAGAGCCCCCAGAATTAAAGGATCTGGATTTCCTACCGCAAGAAATGTTGGAAGAGTTCCTTTTGCCAAAGGAGGGCGTCGTACTCATCCAATTAAAAGAGAAAAAAAGATTCATAAAAAAATTAATAAAAAAACAAAAAAAAAAGCACTTATTTCAGCAATATCTGCTACTGCAGATAAAGAATGGATCAGCAAACGAGGACATATTATTGACAGTGTTCCAGAAATTCCATTAGTAATGGATGATAAGATACAGACAATTAAAAAAACATCAAAAGCCTATGATGTTCTCTGTAATTTGGGTTTATATGACGATTTACAAAAAGTGAAACAAAATTATAAAAAAGTACGATCTGGTAAGGGGAAAAGACGAGGAAGAAAGTATAAGAATTCGAAAAGTATCTTAATAATTATAAAGGAAGACTTTGGAATCTTTAAAGCAGCAAGAAATATTCCTGGAGTCGATGTAATTCAATTAAAGAATTTATCTATAAAAAATGTAGCTCCAGGAGGATTAGCTGGTCGGCTTGTTCTGTGGACCGAGTCTGCGTTTAAAGAATTAAATAAATATAGGGTGTTTAATTAAATGGAGAATTATTACAAAATTATTAAAAAGCCTCTTGTAACAGAAAAAACATTCGATCTAATAGAGAGAGAAAATAAATTGGTTTTAATTGTTGATAGAAAAGCTAACAAAAGTCAAATAAAAAGAGCAATTGAGAAAATTTATGATGTTAAAGTAACTAAGATAAATACATTAATTACTCCTAAGGGAGAAAAAAAAGCATTTATTAAGTTAGATCCAAGTTATTCTGCGCAAGATATAGCTATTGATCTAGGAATTTTTTAATCTCTTTTTAAGAATTCTATAAAGTTATAATTTAATTGCTTAAATTGCTCTTTATTGATTATTTTTAAATTCTCTAAGGAATTAATATTACTTATTTCTTTTTTCAAATTTAAGTGGTCTTTCTTATCCAAGAATAAGATTAATAAAAAGTACTTCTGATAAAACTTTTCTATTATTTTCTTAATATAAATTATATTCATATCAGGTATAATGATGAGTAGGAGTTTTTTGTCTATTAAAAACATTTTTTCGTTAATTTTAATAAAATTAATATTCTTTTCGATTAAATGTTCTTGTATACCAAATTTAATCTTTTTTTTTCTTTCTTTTCCTAAAAACATTTTAGAATAATTCTTAAATAGATATGAATTTTCTGTAATAGGTAATCTCCAGAGAAGAGATCCTAAGTCTTTTAGTTTTAGTGGATGAGATTCTAATAATGAACAATCAAAAAATTTATTAATCTTATCACTATTCTTCGATTCTTTCTTAAATCCATTTAATATTTCTAAAAATAATGGAAAAAATACAATTTTATTTTGGTTTATTTTAAAATGAAAAAGAAATGTGCATCTATCATTTAAACTCTCAGTTATGTTTGCAATATTATTAACGAAGGACCTAATATCTTTCTCATTTTTAATCAGTGACAGATCAACTTTAAAGCAATTTATAGAGTTCAATATTTCACTATTCTTAATAAGAAGAGAATCTGAAGATTTTTCAACTTTTAGTTTTGGATTTAATGGATTAATTATTGAATTAAAAAATGTAGTTTCTAACCTTTCTTTCTTTAATACCTCAATAGAATTATTTTTCAAGGATTTATCATAGATCATATTAAAACATTTTACAATTGTAGATTTATCTTTATCCTTAAAACATAACAACAATAATTCTTTATGATTTTTCTGAATTTGATATGAAAAAAAATGTATGAGTCTTAAATCTAAGAAATGTATTATCTTTGAGAATATGGTTCTATTT
>CAZDJH010000318.1:0-5219 GCA_964505645.1 uncultured archaeon
GGACGTTCTCAGCGGTTTTAAGAAGCATATCAGTTATATTTTTGAATGCCGATGCGACGAATATCTTTCTAGAATCCCTGTATATTTCTGTGATTTCCACTATCCTCTCAAAGGCTCGGGCGTCCTTGAGGCAGCTCCCCCCAAACTTCATAATAATACATTTCATTACAGTTAAAAGTTAATGATATTACTTTAAATTTTTGATCTATTTAAGAAAGGAATCAATTATAGATGTCGAATTTGATTATAGATGGAGTAAGTAAAGCAATTCAGTTTAACAGAAAATTATTTTCAAGATTTATTGGAGAGAGTAAAAAGCTTTTATAAAATGAGTCTTTTTTTAATAGTAATAACATAAAGGTGAAAATTAATTTGAAATGGGCATTAGTCGATGGGGCTTTGGGTCATACGGGGTCTTTTCTGGTTAAGAAACTTATAGAAGAAGATTGGAATGTTGTAGCAACGGATTTAAAGCCAGAAGAAAGAGATAAGGTAATGACAAAAGAAAGAGTTTTTCACCAACCCTCGGGAACTTTAGATTGTAAAGGCTGGGAAAATGTTACCTATATTTCTTCAGACTTAACTAAGAAAAATACATTAAAACGTTTATTTTCTGAAGACCTTATAAAAAATGAAAAGCGTAATTACGACATAATATTCCATCCTGCTTCTTTATATGATTACGGGGCATCTTATCCTGTCTTACACCAAATAAATTACGTAGGCTTAAAAAACCTCTTAAAAGTAATGCTCAACTATACTGAAAAATTAAAAAGTAGTCTACCCAGGTTTATACATTGGTCTACATGTGGAGTGTACGGCGAGCCGAGATACGAAAAGGATGATGATGGGTTTATTTATCCAATTGGAGAAGACGCCCCGTACAATCCTCCAAACAATTATTCTCAGAGCAAAGTAGAGCAAGAAAAATTAATTTTAAAAACTGCTGAGAAACACCCTAATTTCAGCTATACAATTCTCCGCTCCGCTCCGATTTATGGCCCTTATCAAACTTATGGTATGTTTCATGTATTTTTTACGAGCTATATTATGGGTCATTCGGTTTTAGCAAAAATATATCCGAAAAATAAGAAATTAATGATGCCAATGATACATATAGAGGATTTAATTAGAGCAACCCTTTTCTTAGCAGAATCGGAAGACGCGGAAAACGAGGTTTTTAATATCATTAATGATTCACCTCTTCAAGAACACTTCTTGGAATTTATATATGATGAATTAGGCATCACGTATTCCATTTTTCCCATGCCATGGTTTTTATTTAAATTTTTCTGTAAAATTCTATTTTATATTGCTAAAAGAAAAGAACGGAAAAGAGAAAAGAGGAACGTCCGTTCCAAGTTTGATCTTCCCATGGTCAAATATTTAACACATCAATATTACTTTTCCAATAATAAGCTTAAAGAACTAGGTTTTCAATTCGAACATAATAACTATATGGATGGGATTTATGAAACTATCGTGTGGTATAAAAAACACGGTTGGTTACCTACTGAAGTTAAACCAAATCCAGATTATATTAACACCAAATCAAAATCACCATTACCACAAAAAAGGGAGTATAAAACACCAATGGAAGGAGGTGAGGTATTTTAAATGAGTTTTGTCGCCTCAATTTTGCTTATTAATTTATTTGGCCTGTTTTCTCACTATTTTTATCGTAAATATGGCATTTTGAAAGGTAGAATCGGCATGATTTTTTACTATTCCATTTTTATCATCGGTTTTTTTCTTATTGTCGATATACTCCTTTATGTAGGTATATTCAACTTTATTTTCCCATATCTAAATGTCATTCCTTGGGTTTCCATTATAAATGGAAAAGACTTTATGTGGAATTCATTTCAATTGCTCGGAATTCATTGGAACATTGATTTCACTCAAAAAGGATTGGATTATATCGCTTTCTTATTATTTTCCTCCTATCCTATCTGGTTTAAGTTTTTTAAGGATGTTTCGCGGAAATTATTCGGAGGAAATAGAAGAAAACCCTATGAGAAAGGGATTAGTTTTTTATTTTCTCATTCAAAGTATTCAAATGAAGATAGAAGGGCAATAAGGACACCTCGAAAAGTTTAAACCATTTAAAACTTTTCTTTCTATAATAAAAGAAAACCTTAAGAAAATTACTTTGATTTAGATTTTTAATTTCAATATAATAGGTACAATCTTATCAATGATCGATTTACACTTACATTCTAATCAATCTGATGGGTTAGATTCACCTACAGAATTGGTAGAAAAAGCCGAAAAACTCGGACTCAAAGCTATAGCCCTTACTGATCATGACACCATCGACGGGATCGAGGAATTTCTTTCAGTCGGAGAAGCAAAGAATACAATCACCATTTCGGGTATAGAATTCTCGATTAAACACGAACCAGATAGGGATATAAAAGATGTCCATATCGTTGGACTTAATATTAATCATCGCTCACCCGACATAATCAAGACCTTAGAACTCCAATTGGAGGGAAGGCTACAACAAAAGCGAGCTATATGTGAGAGACTGCGTGAAGAATACGACTATGACATCACTTACGAGGAGGTGAAGGCAGTCGCCGATTCTAATTCGGTGGGTCGTCCTCATATTGTAGAGATAATGATACAAAATAATCCGGGTAAAGTGAAACATAAATCAAAAGATCAACTATTTAGAATGATAAGCCTCGGAGGAGATGCTTATGTTGATCGAGAATTTGAAGTTTCCCTTGAGGAGTCGATTAAAGTAATTAAAAAAACAAGGGGTATCCCCATTTTAGCCCATCCCGGGATCTATGAGGTATCGGATAGAACTAAGTTTGTGGAATTATGCATTGAGGCGGGAATAGAAGGGATTGAAATAGAATATCCTTACAGCAAGAATCGCCCTTTTTATGGTACTGATAAAGATGATTGGGCACAAGAAAACCTTCCCATCCTATATAGAAACCTTGCGGATAAATATAACCTCATAAAATCAGGGGGGTCGGATTATCACGGCGGTAAAAAGGGGATAAAGATTGGAGAAGTAGAGGTTCCAGATAAATATTTATTAGATATCCTCTCAAGTTAATTTTAATATGAGGATTTAATAATTAGTGAAAAAAAGATATTGGGATTTAATTTTTTATGAAAGATTAAATATTTGTTTACAAGAGGTCTTTAAGCTCATTTATTTGGGCTTCCAGTCTCTCTTTCATTTGCTCCATTCTATTTTTCTTTTGCTCAAACACTTCGGATGAGATTTCTCCGGATAATTCTTTCATATCAAGATCCAAGAGCATTTTTGAAATCTTAGCCTTTTTGATCTTTAAATCGGTCAGCTCGCCCTCAAGATCCATTTGCTGGGATTCAGATGGTCCTGCTGGGGTGCTTCTGGGCATACTCTCTTCTGGGGCAGGGCTTCTAGACGATTGAGATGTATATTCTGGTTGGGCTTCTACTTGTCTTTTTGGAGTAAGAAAACTCGGTTTCTCAGCAACATGCCCTTTTCTCCCTTTACCCTTATCTGGGTTGTAAACTTGACCGAATGAACTCGTTTTAAGCTTGCTCTTTGCTTCTTTTGGAACAGTCGATACCTTTTTAGGCCGTTTTTTTACCATAAAGTCTTCGGGATTTAACTGGATGCTTATATTTTCCTCCTCGGGTACTTCCATCCTCTCTTCTACCATTGGTTGTGTTCTTTGCTGCGGAATTGGTTCTTGCTTTTTAAATATCAGCAAATCGTCTTGGATTTTAGCGTTAAGTTCTCCATCAAAGATCATATCTTCGAGTAATATCTCTAAATCGGTCTGGCTAATCCCAGTTCGCGCCATAATCTTATTCATTGAGATTTCATCGTAGATAGAAGGTACTTTTTTAACATACCTTATTGTCTTTTGTTTTATTTGTTCTTTTTCCTCTTCTGACATAATTCTTTGTTTTTCACTGGGTGGACCTGCCGTGGGTGGACCTGCCGTGGGTGGACCTGCTGTGGGTGGACCTGCTGTGGGTGGACCTGCTGTGGGTGGACCTGCTGTGGTGGGCTTAGATGTTCCTTCAATCGCTCCCTCGGGGACTTTTACAGCTACGTCTTCTGGCCCCTTTCTGGGTAGTGGTTTGACTTTTGGTATGGAAACTTTTTTCTCTTTTTCCGCCGCCTCTTTTTCAACTTTTTCCTTTTCTGCCTTTTCCTTTTCAGCTTTTTCCTTTTCAGCCTTTTCCTCTTCAGCCTTTTCCTTTGCCTTTTCTATTTTTGCTTGTATTAAACGTGATTTTTTGTAAAATTCTGAACTTACAGAATCATCACCCAATTCAAGACATAAATCGCTTATTTCTTCAAATAAATCCGCTGCCTTTTGAAATTGATTTTTACTTAATGCTTTTTTAGCTTTTTTGATTTTTTCATCTCTTTCCAATAATGGTTTCAAGAGAGGCGAGATGGTAGCATCCATTTCGAGAATATCTGCTATAATCTTAATCATCTTGTCCCTATTATCCTTGTCAATGGCGATCATTGAGTATGCCTTTAATCCTAAGATATCCTCGATTTCCTCCGGGGGTAAGGCGTCATCTAAGTCTTGCTTGTTAGCTATAACCGAGCTATGTGCATCTGGGGCTTGTTCATTAATGAGCTCGAGGAAGAATTTACTTTTCTCTACATTTTCTAAGGTAGAATCTGTAATTAACAAGACAGCATCGCTCCCTTTTATGAAATTTGTCCATAAATAGCTAAATTGTTCCTGCCCCGCGAAATCCCAGAGATAGAAGTGGAGCTTCCCAATCTTAATGGTTGCGATATCCCCCGTGATGGTTGGGATGTGTTTCATCGGTATTTCCTCCGCCCTTATTAATCGAGTGATAGTAGTCTTTCCCACCCCTGAAAATCCACAGAGAGAGATCTTGGGCCGCAAATTCTTATGTATCCCGTCAACTGTTGGGTCGAATACTTGAAATGTTTCTTGATCATAGCTTTCCTCCTTAATGACCTCATCGAAAAAGCTAAGGAATTCCCGTTTGCATTTACGTAATTCAGTCTCGATATTTTCCGATTTATCAGTAAGACCCGTTACAAAAAGAAATAGCAATTGGAGTTCGGAATCCGTAATATAAGAGATGCGGTATTTATAGTAATCATACGTTTTTATCGCATCCGCCTCTCCTGAGAAAGATTCTTCCAGGAGATCCTCCAGAATCGATTCAAAGTTCTCTTTTTTTATAGCTTTTCCAAATTTGCG
>CAZDJH010000319.1:0-5211 GCA_964505645.1 uncultured archaeon
CAATTTAATAATTGCAAATAATCATTTGAATTATTATAAAGTATAAGAGGAAGGGATATTTGTGGGACAGGTATGAGGATTGGAACCAAATTCTTAACAGAGATATCAATGTTTTATGCATATTTCCAAACTTTTCATTTGGTCAATAAATAATAAAAACAAAATTATACCTAAAATTCCGTAAGGTTTTTATAGCTTTTAATATAGTTATAAGTTAATTTAAGTAAAATGGGAAGAACTCCCCATGCTATTTAAAACTTATAAGAAAAAAACTAACAAAAAAGTTGAAAAAAAATGTTTATTTTTCATTGGACAATTTGGCTAGGAATTAGTTTCGGCATCGCTGGTGTTGCAATTGCATTCCTTTATACATTATATCAAATATTAAAGGAGAGGAGATAAAAAAATGGCATTCGGACCTATTGAAATGATATTAACGTGGGTTATATTTGGCGCATATCTAGTGTTTCTTGCTGTTGCTGGGTTTTACTCAAAGAGGAAAACGAAAACTTTGAGCGATTTTATGGTAGCGGGGAGATCAATCGGCCCCGTTCTGTTGGGAATTTCCTTCGGAGTAACCTACTTTTCGGCAGTGATGGTCATAGGAGGCGGCGAGTATTCATGGAATTGGGGATTAGCAACCTTATGGATTGCTGGACTTAATACGCTTGCCGGTGTTTGTGGGGCGTTTATCTTCTTCGGTAAACGCACAAGAGCCTTAGGGGTTGAACTCGATTGTATGACGGTCCCCCAATTATTAGGGCGAAGATATCAAGAAAAAAAGGTACAAACTCTTACCGCGGTAATACAATTAGTTTTTCAAACTATTTACGTTGTATCGATATACATGGGATTAGCAACGTTATTATCTGTAATCATCCCAACCGCATTCGTTGAAGTTACTTTTATAATTGCCACGAGTATTGTAGGTGTTATAACGATTATCTATCTTAATGTTGGTGGCAGCCATGGTGCGATTTTTACAGATGCAGCAGAAAGTATCATAGTATTAGTTGGAATTGTAGTGATTTTTGCGGCTGGAATAGTAGCTATTGGTGGATTTCAAGGTTTAGTGGATGGATTAGCGTCTTTAGAAAATGTATGGGGAGAGTTAAGATCTTTTCCCGGCAGAGCAGGAACTCCTTCAGTAATACCCAGTGGAGGTATGCTTGTTATCGGTATGGTATCAGTTACAAGCTTCGGTGTTTGGGGTATGCCTCAAATGATTAGTCGTTTTTATACCGCAAAGGAAGGAAAGACTCTTCGATGGGGGTTGGTTATTTCTGCGAGTTGGGCTTTTGTAGTTGCATTTTTTGCGTGGTTTAATGGTGCAATATCAAGAGTCTTCTTTAATGTTACTTATCCAAGCTTAGAACCCAATGTAGGTGCTGCAACTTCAATACCATATTTAATGATTCATACTTTACCCCTTTTTGCTGGAGTAATTATGGCAGCAGTTACGGCAGCTTCATTAACAACCGGAGAAAAAATAATACTGATGGCAGCAAGTAGCTTTTCTATAGATGTGTACCAAGAAAAGACAGGAGCATCCGATGATGATACCTTACGAGTTACAAGAATTGTATCCACATTAGTCGTAATAATTGGAGTTGTAGGAGCTATATTTTCCTTAATCTTAGAATTAGCCGCGATATTAGCATTATGTATGTTTGCTTGGGCAGCTATGTGCTCCACAATTTTAATCCCATATGGACTTGGATTGTATTGGAAAAAGGGTACTGGCAGAGCCGCTTTCTGGAGTGGAATTATTGCCATTACTTTTGCTATTATTCAATATGTATTCTTCTATGCGGGAGGAAATGGTCTCTGGATGGGAAATTATCCGGCAGCTCTTAAAACCTTTGCGTGGAACCCAATCATCACACTTGACATAATTGGAATTCCAAATGATATTGTTCTAGCTCCGGCGACAATACATCCATTCTTTGTAGGCGTCCCGATTTCGTTTATCTTGTTCATAGTGTTTTCCTTACTCGATAAAGAAGGAGCTCCTCCTGAAGAATTCTTAGAAAAAACATTCATCGCAATGAAAGAAGAAGAAACGATAATTTAAAAAGTCTAATTAAATTGACACACTACTCTTTTTTTTTTTTATTTTATACTTTATTTTGAAATTCTAAGTTATTTTAAGTAGAATTCGAGAAATTGGATAAGTACTACTTAATCTTTTTGTCTTATCAATCTTTCAATAAAAAAATAATTAATTTAATAGGTTACTAAATAAAAAAGAAAAATTAGGAATTATTATTTTCGGACATCATTTTCAACCAGCCCTTATACCCATTCGGACGGTCCCGGAGATCTCTGACCCTAATAGCCTTCCCTTGTTGTCGTGGTAAGGTCCCTGGCGGAAAAGTGTGAACATCGATTCTAAGGAATGTCGCTTCGCGTAAATTTTTCTCCAATTCTTTTTGTGCCTTAGTGGGGTTTTTGCCCTCCTTAACTTCCACATTCACACTGACTTGGTCATAGACACCTTTGGTATGGTAAACAATCAAGTAGATATCGGTAAAATAATTGGAAAGGTTAAATATCTCCTCTTCAATCATTGATGGATAAATATTCACGCCCTTAATGATCTTCATATCGTCCTTTCTGCCCTTTATTCGGGTGATAATGTAGCCTGTTCTTCCGCAAGGGCATTCACTCTTCCGTAAGGTCGTTATATCGCCTGTTCTATAGCGGAATATGGGTAAGGCTTCTTTCCAAAGGCTTGTTAATACTAGCTCGCCCGTCTCCCCTTCTCCGAGGACTTCTCCGGTTTTAGGGTTGATAATCTCGGGATAGAAATAGTCCGACCATAAGTGCATCCCGTTCTGCTCTTGGCATTCTACTGACACTCCAGGGCCGCCTGCCTCGGTCAAACCGTAATTGTCGTGTGCTTTTATTCCCAAGCGATCTTCTATCGTATCTCTCGTGGATTCGGCCCAGCCCTCCGCCCCTAGAATCGCGTACTTAAGAAATAAATCCTTCTTTTTGATCCCTTCTTGTTCCATAATTTCTGCGATCCGAAGTCCGAAGGATGGGATCGCGTGGAATGAGGTGACCTTAAAGGTTTTAAAGAATTCTAATTGCTTGGAAGTGTTCCCGGGGCCGAAAGGGATAAGCATCGCGCCTAATCGGGTGCAACCTTGCGCATATCCAAACCCCCCTGTAAAGAGACCTGCAGAGGTAGTATTTTGAAATACATCCTTCTTAGTCATGCCTATCGCGCCCAAGTTTCTGGCACAGAGGTATTCCCACGTTTCTAGGTCTTTCCGAGTGTAAAACCCGCACGTAGGACGATGCCCGCTCGTCCCAGAGGTCGCATGCATACGGATAAGTTCCTCGTGATCTACACAGAGCAATTTGTCCGGAAAACTGTCTAGAAAATCTTCTTTATCCATATAGGGTACTTTTTTAAAATCTTCCACTGATTTAATATTATCTGGAGAGATTCCCGCCTCTTTATAGCGTTCCCTCAAGAACGGGATATTCTCGTAAAGTCTCCGTAAGGTCCACCGACCTTTCTTGACAAAATCTTCCTCTAATTCGTCCCATGGGGTTTTTTCTCGTTTTTCATCAAAGTAATTATATTCCATTTTGAATCATTTTACGTTTTTTTCTAAATATTATGAATATGTATATACTTATTATGTAATATTTTAATAATTAATACTTTTTATAAAAAGTATATTGAACATTGTATGAACAGTGATTTCAATAAACTATAATGAGATATTGGTCCTTTTAAGAGAAGATGATTTCAAATTCAAAAACATTTTACGATGAGCATCGAAATTTTTCCTTAAGAACGAAATTGGAATATTACATTTCGCCGGGAATACGATGTAAATACGATATTTTGCTTAAAAAAGTACGTGAAATCAATACATTTTCAAATTGCGTGGACTTGGGCTGCTCGGGCAATTCATTTCTTTTATACTTCAATGGATTTCAACACAAATCGTTTTTAGACCTTGCTGATCTGCCGCTTAAGCAGTACTTAAGATTAAATAGAGAACTTAAGAGAAGTGAAAAGCAGAGAGATAAAGGGCAACTATTTCACCCAATTAATGGGGATATATGCCATTTACCTTACCGGGATGACTCTTTCGATATGATAACTGCCTTAGATGTACTCGAGCATCTAGAAAGTGATGAGCAAGCGGTAAGCGAAATGAATAGGATATTAAAGAAAGCAGGATATCTCATCGTTACTGTACCCTACCAAATGAAATACTTCGATGAGCAAGACAAAATGATCGGGCATCACCGAAGATACGAGCTTAGCACGTTAAATAAACTATTTCTCACCAGAAATTTTAAAATCGTTGACATTTTTGGGGTTTATGGCCAATTATTTAAATTTTCAAAAGTTCAACAGTATAAACCCCATAAAATTGAAGAGGGTATTGCGGGATTAAGAAATATATATAGATCGAGCTTGATTTTTAGGGTTTTTTGGGACATTTTCGTTGCCTTGTTCTCTTTTTTCATGCGAATTGACGCACGAGTCCAACCTTTAAATAAGACACTCAATATTGGAGTGATATTACAAAAAGAAGTTTAAAATCGAGTTGAGGGGGAATTAATCAGCAATTTAAATTATAACCCAAATACCGAATGATAATCCTCGATACGAGATTTAAATCAATTGAGAACCTTAAATTAGTGTTACAAGTCCTTGGAATAGTCCAAACACCATCTTACTTAAAATCCTTCTTCATCTCATCAAATAATTTCTTATATTCCTCAATATATTCTTCATCATTTGTATCTTCTATTTTTTCTACCAATTCTATGGACTTTTTAAGATTTTCGGAGCGTTTTTTTATCTCGTTCAAGAAGTAGTTCTTGTTAAATTTCCCTTTTGTCATAGTTAATTGATTCTTCATTTCGTTGATGCTATCCTCCATTTTATTTTCTACTTCGATGACCTTGTCGAATAGGCCGAGTTGCAACTCCCGTTTTCGCTTTTCCAGTTTAATACAATTTTCACAGATTGTATTTTTCCTATCCTCGGGGTCTCTCATAAACGCATTCCCGCACCGAGAGCAGTTTACTAATTCAAGTAGAAGTTTTGAATTATCTTTTTCATTTTCTCTTGGTTCTGGCATAGCATCAATCAACTCTTATTAATTAAAATCTTATTACTAAATATAAATAATTACTTATACTACAAGTAATTTAATACAATAAGGCGTGGAA
>CAZDJH010000320.1:0-5201 GCA_964505645.1 uncultured archaeon
TCACCGACATCCAAGAGGGAACCAAGTTCGTCAAGACCAAGTTCATCGACGTGTCAATCGAGGCTATCTACGCCGAAGGAGCCAAATCGGCTCAATTGGAGGAGGGGCAGCGGCTCATAAAAGAGCTTGAGATGTTGGAGCGGGCATTCCTAGCGCAACCCGATGTCCGAGAAAAGTTCAAGTCGAAGGTCGAACATACCCAGAGGTTAGACGCTTATAAAAAAGAGCAAGAGCGCGTTCAAATCATAAAACAAAAACTCGCTTCGGATGACGTACAATTCCGTTTGACAGGCTCGCCTGTGGATGTTTCCCGTGAGGATATCCACATCAACCCCTCGGACTCGGTCGCCACCGTAATTGAGAAGGTACGGGAGGTGTACGGGCTCAGCGAATTGCCCAACCTCCGCCTGATTTATAAGGGCAAGACCTCGCACAATTTGGAGATGGAATTCGCCCAGTGGCTTGCTATGGTCGCTCCCCAGTCTAGCCCACACACCCTCCTTAGGAAGGATGTGCTGAGCGTCATGGCGGCACAAATCGCGTCGGGTCAGAAGTTGGAAATAGATTCAGAGTTATTATATATAGAAATACATGATATTATCCTTCGTCATCAGAGACCAATAGCTGAATATATTATGAAACACTACCCAAAATACCCGCTCTTCAGGGATACACGTAAAATTATAAAGGAAAATCTTGATCGGTATGGAGAACGATATGGATATGTTTTGTTTACCGAATTTCAAGGGAAAGTTTCAATTCCGCCCGATATTATTTGGGAGATATGCGGAGATGATAAATATTTGAGTTTTGATAAGATATATACATGGATGGAGGGAGATGCAGATTATATCTCTACTGATGCCTTGAGGTCAATGCATTCATCGGTTCAAACGTATTTTTCAGGGCTTAATCAATTTTGCGAGGATGTAGGGAAGCTTACTAGGGGATTGATGCCCGAGATTCAGGAAAAGGGTGCCGATTTCGTGAGGGTTTTGAGGGAGTTATTTGAAAAATATCAGGGCGAAATAATTGCGCATTTGAGTTCGGAACGTGCGGCTGGGACGCTTGATGACCTCATTGATGATAACTGGGAAAATGTGTTTGAGCGCGATCCGTATGGCGAGTGGAAGCTTAAGAGTGATTTCGATTTGGGTATCCTTACGAACATTCCCGAGGCTAGAATACAACAATGGACCGACAAACGGGGTGATGGGTATGTGGCTCTCGCCCACTATGAAGCGGTCAAAAAATTTATAACAGATATATACGGCAGTTGCGAGCGCTTTATGACCGAGTTTAAAGACCGGATCAATCTGCCGTGTTTTACGGTCTCCGAATTTGTGAGGGAGCAAGTGAGAGCCGTATTATCTTATGAAGAGAAAGGGGGGGCTAAGGTGCGGAGTATCTCTTCTCTTTGCTCGGCACTCGGATTGCATGAGTCCGTTGTAAAACAGTTTATCATCTCGGAGCTTAAGCATATAATAAGGCGGCACTACAGAGACCCGTTGGGATATTTCGATGTTGAATTACGAAAGTTTTATAGTGATGAGAACCTCTGGGAAGATACTCAGATAAAGCGTGTTTTCGATTGGAGAAAAGTAAATAGGTTTCAAAAGGAACGGTATATCGCCGAGTTGGCGACCACTCTCTACGACATCGCATTTGGGAAGGACCTCCCCACTTTCATCCAGAGACCTTCCGATATCTCGATCGGCACTTGGATCGACATGATTATGAAGGGTCGGGCTGTGAAAGCGCCCTCCGTAACGATTAAAGCCGATAAGGTCTCAGATTTTGAGGATATTGTTGCGATGTTCGAGGATCTGGACTTGGTAGTTGACCAAGACATCCTGGATGAGATGTTTGAAAGCGATGCCGAGCGGATCACGGGTGCGATGTTTTCGAAGCTCGTTGGTATTCCAATCACCAATCTTATTACAAAGCTAAGGGTGCATAGGGTCTTTGAGCTCGAGGAAGGGTTCTTACATAAGTCCACTCGCTATGACATTTATATCGAATTTACGCTGCGGGAGCTCATACAGCAACTCGTCGATAAGGGTTTCCTCATCGACACTGTTTGGGATAAAATCGACCAGAGTTCGGGCGTGCTGGACAAGAAGATCGGCATCGAGATCGAGTCGGACGGCGGGCAGCACCGGAAAGATGGGCGCGGGTTTGCTGCAAAGTTAAGCTTTAAGTATAATAAACTTAAGAACTTTTATAGAATATATGAAGAAAAAAAAGGGACAACGTTTTGGACGGATTTAAATAATATCAATAATAGAGATAATCTGAAAACGTTTATGAATAGTATCTTTGCAAACAAAGATTATGAAGAATACGGATTATCACAAGAAGAGTATGAGAAATACGCTAAGCGGCTGAAGGACTACTACGAGGGGTGGAAGCGCTCACTCGATAACGATAAAAAGAAGGAAGGGCTCTTCGACACGGGCACGCTGACTGATGAATGGAGGGACGAGCACGGGATTGTGAGCGTCGGCGATATGTACCAGCTGCGGGTGCCTACGTGGGATGGCTATACATACCGCACGCTCAGAGGGTTTCCCGCCCGATTGAGCTGTTTGTTCGACCAACTGATGAAGGACGTAGTTCACGCTTCACTCGTAGACCATCTCATCAATCCCGACCCCCAGACGGACCTATCAGAGTACGGCGAGTTTGAAGACGCCTTCGTAAGGTGCGATGTCGGCGCTTACCGTAAGCTCGAGGAAATGACCACCAAGGGCGAGTGGATGGCGGTTGGGGCGTTTGATTTTCGATAGTTTCTTCAGTTGGCCTATTAAGTCCCCCGCGCGACCGTGAAAATGCTTGGTCAATCGGTTTCTGGTTCCAAGGATTCCCATTCCCGCGGCGGTTTTCCGTAGGAGGTGATTGGCATGGTGCGGGGCGGCTCGTTCCCCCGAAAATCAAATATCTCGAGCGACTGGAGCAATTCTTCTATAAGCTCGGGGTAGTGGGTGATTTTGTTATCGAAGGCGCGAAGCTCCCGGAGAGAACGGAGCTTGGCGAGGAATTCCGGCAGTTCGGTCAGCTTATTTTGGTATATATGTAGGATTTGTAACGAGGTAAGCTTGCCGAGGCATTCCGGCAGCTCGGTAAATTCGTTGTCTGATATATCTAAGTCCTTTAGATTGACCAAATCGCCGAGGGATGCCGATAGCTCGGTGAGATTATTATTACATACATTGAGATTTTGTAATGAAACAAGGTTACCGAGAGACTCGGGCAGTTCGGTAAGGTTATTCCAGCCAAGAGAGAGATATGTAAGCTTGGTGAGATTGCCTATGGATTCTGGTATTTCGGTTAGGTTATTTTCCGAAATATAGAGCTCACGGAGCGTGGTAAGCTCGCCAATGGACTCCGGCACTTGTTCTAACCGATTCTTGCTTAAATCGAGCCTTTTCAATGAGGAGAGTTTGCCAATTGACTCAGGAAGCGCCGTGAACTCATTATTAGCGAGGTAAAGCATCCGAAGGGCGTCGAGCTCGCCAATGGACTCCGGAAGTTCCGTGAGTTTATTCACCGAGAGGCGTAGCCTTTCCAAAGAAGGGAGCCCTAAGATGAGCTTGGGGAAGGCCTCGATTTGATTTCCAGATAGACTAAGGATTTTTAGCGAGGTGAGCTTGCTGACAAAATCCGGTAGGTCTTTAATGCTGTTTCCATTAAGATTTAACTCTTTTAGGGTGGTTAGCTTGGCGAGAGCCTCGGGGAGCTCCGTGAGGGCATTCCGTCTTAAATCGAGACATTCCAACGACTTGAGCTCGAATAGCCCCTTCACCTCGTTCAGGTTGGCGATCCTTCGGTCGTCTAACGATAGAATATTCCCGATCACGGGGATCTTCTCTCCCCTATGTTCGACCCATTCTGAGGCCATAACCGCTCGCTCCTCTCCCGTTAAAAGATCGACATACCCTTTGTCGATAAGATATCTTCTCACCGCAAAGGCACCAGTATTTAATTGTTTTGAAATCTCCTCCCTATAGGCTTTCCGCCCAGCGGAACCCGGTATGTCCACCAGTTTTTTTAAGAAGAAGAAATTGTTGAGTGGGGATGTTTCGGCGTCATGCTTAACCCACTCCGAAATGACAACGGCAATCTCCTCTTCCGTTAAATAATCAGTATACCCTTCCTCAATCAAGTAACGTTTCACCGAAAGGGAACCCCCCTTCAACCGCTTCGCGATCATCTCCTTAAAAGGTTCCAGAGCGATGGAACCACAGCCATCCACTACTTCTTTTAGGAGCGGGAACAACCATTGCATATCGAAGAGATTTATTTTTGAATCATGCTTGACCCATTCCACCGCGACCGCGGTCCGTTCCTCTTCTGTTAAATACTTCAGATAGCCTACTCGGATCAGATATTGTCTCACCGAAAGGGTTCCCGCTTCCAACCGCTTGGCAATCTCCTCTGCAAATGCTCTCCTTGCCCCGGGGTCGCCTGCGTCGGTCAGCCTCCTTAACAGCGGGAACGCCAACCACATATCGAGGAGGCGGGTGTCGTAGTCGTGCTCCGCCCACGCTTGGAGGTTAGAGCAGTGCCCCCAGAACTCCGTCTCGGGGTCGAGGAGGGCGTGGTTATTCTCGTGAGCGCGGCTATATCGCTCGATGGCCTCGTCGATGCTCTCAATATCGGCGTAGTCAGCCGCGTCCGCCTCGGTCATGGTGAAAAGGAGGTACTTGCAGGTGCGGAACCGTTTTCCGGCGACGTAGATGACCGTCTTGCCCCCACCATCCAGCCGCAAGGTGAGGAAAGGGTTGATTTTGAATTTTTTGGTGCCCATATTAGGCCCTTCTTTAGCGGTCATATGTATTATTATCTGCCCTCGGCTCGCTTTTTGGGAATATTAGCCCATTTTAATTCTATTATTCTATATTATCTTTGATTAAACGTCCTTATATTATATAAGGCCACGCGCCTATTTAAATCTTTATCCCGTTCCTAAGGGGCTCGAGGACACCAAAATTTAATTTTGAATTCAAAAAAAAATAATAATAATTTAATTTAGAATTTTTAATTTTATTTCATTTTTGATATCATTTCAAAAGGGGGGTAGCTATTTGAACTAATTGACCCAACACTCCATTCCTGATGGGAGGGGCCTATGTGCCCAAATTATTTGTCCCTTATGCATTAGATTCTAGTTTTAACATGAAGAAGGGTCTTTTGGAACT
>CAZDJH010000321.1:0-5199 GCA_964505645.1 uncultured archaeon
CGAAGGAGTGTGTAATTATTATTCCGTCTATGAGTTTGATGTAGGGCGCCCGTTTATTTATCCTCGGTTAACACCAAACCAGAGATATGGACTAACAAGGTTTAACTCCACAATTTCGAATGCGTCTTGCTTGATGATTCCGATGTACGCATTCGGGGACATACTGGATTATTGCTCAATAAAGCGCTGGTTTAAACTAATACGGAAAATGCAAGAAAGCGGAGAAATCAGCGGACATGCCTTATTATTTTTTAATTTTGATATGGATTATGGGAATTGGATTGGAGTAGACTTACCGAAGTTTTTGAAGTGGATGCCTAATACTAGGGGTTTAGACGAGTTTGCGGAGTCTGTGGATGAATTAGAGTATGTAGAATTTGCGAATCTCATAGATATCATCCCTAAACTTAAGGTTCATGGAGATGTACGCATTCGAAAGGACATTGCTGATGGATATTGGAACGGATATTATAATTGGGCTCAGAAGTATAATAATACCAAGTTTTGGACAATTGGGCAGAGAGCACGTTGGTTAAAATCTGCTACAAACACTTTGATCTCAAAAGATATTATCGAGGACAGTGAACAGATAAATCATCTTCTTTATGGGGAAAATGACCGATCTAATTCCTATTTGAAAAACAAAATTTTATTTGCTTCTACGACTAACTTTGGGCTTTCACTTCCATTTCAACACCCTCACCGAAGAAAAACGGCAATGAAGTACGGGTTAAATGCTTATAAAACTTCTCAAAAGGCGCATGAACTTGCTCTTGAAGAATTTAATACAAAAATACAGCAAATGAGCATCGAGGATAAAAATATACTTTTTATACAACCCATTGTAAATAGAGGAGCTTCAAAAAGAGAAAAGATAGATATAAAGACTCCAATCCTAATAAAATATAAGTTAAAAAGGGAGTTATTTGACATCTTAAGAGAGGATAAGAAAACCATTAGGATAAAGGACCCAAACATAAAAAGTGAGGCCATACCTCAAAAATTGAGGGAAATTAGGGGAGGTGATGATGATTCATATGTATTGGAAGCTTTATTACCTCAATCTCTCTTTAATGACTCCAATCGTAAACCCCCATTCGTATTGATTGAAGGGACAGATGAGGAACCAAAAAACAAAACCCCGGTCCTTAAAGCAAACCATCATCAATTAACTAATGGGAAAATCCAATTAAAGTTAAATGAGAACCATTTTATATCGCACTTTCAGATAAACGGAAAAGAATTCAGCTGCCCACGTTTCTTAGAAGCAGCAATATTGTATGGAGTTGATGGAAAGGAAGAACGCTATTCCGCAGAATCGCAAGAAGTGATTGTAGTTGATGATGGATCGGACGGATTCTCGGCGTCATTAAAACTTAAATCTGAATTTCAAATAATACCAGGAAGAAAAGCAATTTCAGAAAAAATCATTACATTGTATAAAAATTTACCTTATCTATTTGTTAGAGTGGAAATGAAGATCCCAAATATTAAGGGAAATACTACAAGCGAAGATGGGGTTGAATTTGTTAGAGAACCATTTAATGAAAAGTGGAAAGAAATCATCCCATGTGAAATTAAACCACATATATTTGGGAAGGATAACTATTTGAGAATATGGAAAAAGAATTTCCTTGGCGTTGTAGATTTTTTTGACTTAAATATGAAAGATGTGGATGAAAAAAATGCTGATATCGACTGTTTAGTTTCCAATATTTCGGATGGTTGGATGGCAGTTTCTAATCATAAAAAAGGGTTATTAGTCGGGTTTAATTCTTTAACAGCGGCAAATTTTGCGTTTTCGCCAATTAAAATTAGGGATAAGGGATTTAATGACTGTTCTAACACCAATCAGCAGATACGCATCAATCCGTTCGGTACGTATCATGGGCGTTCCCTCCATTATTGGACGGCGGGAAATGAACACGCCCAAAAACTCCTACCGAAAATGATGCGCTTAAAAAAATCGACCGCTCCTACCTTTAGTGGAAGGGAAGTTTCATTTGAATTGGTCTTATCACCATATTTCGGTGATAAACCTCCTGAAGATGTCCAGTCCATGGCAGACAACTATAGCTTCCCTCCATTGATTTTATTGAAGTCGAAAAACCGCAATACATTGAACCATAACTTCGAGCAATTTCATAACCATGCCGAAATTCTGATTGAAGAATACGACATCGAAGAATTAATGGATATGCCTTACCTTGAATGGGTGCGCAAAGTAAATAAGAATTATGATCCCTCAAGGGTTGAAAAGATCCCCGATGCCGGCATGAAACTCGGATTAAGAACTATTCTTACATTATTGATTGACGGAATTAAGGGCAGATAAACTTAATCAGCGCAACATCTCTAATTTACGCATTAGATTATTAGAAATCTTATCCAAGAGCGTGAGTAGCTTTTCAGCCATAATTAAGAAAAAAACATTGGTCTATAATAAATAAAATCAAAATAATCTTTATAAATGTATTTTAAAACTTCTTGGTTGAATACTGAAATAAATTAAATAATGAAGTAGCAAGCGTTTTTTAAAAAGAGGTAATCAGAAACAGAATAAAATGAAAACTGATATTAATTTAATATTATTATTAGAATTATAGGAAAAAGTATGAATATAAGTAAAAAGATACGAGGGGGATCAAAATAAAAGGTAAAATGAAAGCTTTATTATTTCCAGAACCTTGGAGGGTAGAGTTAGTTGAAGTTCCCATTCCAAAATGCGGTCCAAATGATGTTTTAGCAAAAATAATTTCTGTAGGAATTTGCGGAAGCGACGTGGGTATATTTGAAGGGGGTCATTGGATTGAAGCCCACGAACCAGGAGGACATGGACATGAAACAGGAGCCATTGTTGTAGAAGTTGGGGAGAATGTTGAAGGTATTGAAGAAGGCGATCATTTAGCACGGATGGGACAAGGGTATGCGGAGTATTCCACTTATATAAATGTAATTGGACACGGAAAAGATGAAGAGACGGGAGCAAAACCGATCGTGAGAAACGATTTGTCAATGGATGAGATTTCATTTGCCGACGCCGTGGGATGCGCGATCAATTGCTTTGAACGTGCAGAGTTCGAACAAATAGAAAAGGATCCGAAAGCGATTGTATTCGGATTAGGTCCTATAGGACTAATTTTAACACAAATTCTATTAAATAATGGAATTAAAGTGGCAGCATCGGAACCTTTTCACCACAAACGCGACTTAGCGGAAAAATGGGGTGCCGAAGTCTACAATCCAAATGAATTTACACGACCAACTCATGGGAATTATACCGTTGTAGATGAAATTAAAAAAGAATTCGGGGAAGCCCATGCGGTTTTTGAAATGGTAGGGTTGAATGAGACTCTGCTTAATGCTATTGATTTGGTTAAAGGAGGACATCGAGTTGTCGTGTTTGGAGCCCAAAAAATGCAAAGGGTTCCATATGTAAATTGTAGAAAGAAGGGCGTGGAATTAGTTTATCCAGAGGCAATGGTTAACTCAAAAGCAAATAAGGATTACTGGGATGAAGCTCTTGATATGATCGCCTCGGGGGATCTAAATCTTAAGAGATTAATAACCAAGCGAATCTCCCTTGAGGAAGCAGTTGATGTATTTGAGTATTATAATCGTGAAGAATGGATTAAAATCATTGTTGAACCCCAGAAATAAACATATTTATAAAACTTCACGATTTGTCGCTTTATTTTATAATATAATTTTAATTAAATCTTCCTAAATTAATATTGTAAAAAAGAAAAAAAAATAAAGGGTGATTTTTTTAAAATATTATTCCATTTCCAATGTTTCTTTCACAATTGCGAATAGCGGAATTGAAGCAACAAAGAAAACCGCTCCGATTAAGAATATAAATTGTCGACCGAATGCCACCGATACAGCACCGCCAGCAAAAGAACCAATAATCTGGGAAACTGTTAAGGTAATGTTGAATATTCCATAAAATTGGCCCTTCTTACCTTCTGGTAGGGTGTCTTGAGCCCAAGTGTTAATAATTGTTACCAATCCAAGTAATCCTAAAAGAATAAAGGGGACCAATACTATAAATAATAGAAAGTTCACTGTCGTGCCTTTAACTAAAGGTACCAAGAAAAACCCAATTGCAATTATGATGATTATCAGCGGCAAGAAGCGCTTTCGACCAAACTCGTCAGCAAGGCGTCCAAGGACTAAAACCAAAGGAAAAAGAACAAGAAAACCTAATCCGACCGCTATCAACAATTTAGTAGTAGTCAAGCCAAGTTCGAAGATGAAATTGAAGAGAAATGGCATCACACAGCCAACACCAGTTTGAAATATTGTGGCGGCAAGGACAACCTTAAAGAAATTGGTTTGTTCCTTTAGAAGATCAGGATTTACTAATTCCTTCAATTCCGTTAACATACTTTTTCTTGGAGGCAATTCTTCTTTTGATTTTTCCTTTAGTAAAAAAAAACCGATAACACCACAAACTGCATAAAAGATACCACCAAAGGTTAGAAGTATGAGATGTCCCTCGAATGTAATTATTGTTTCGGTCGGATTACTAGGATTGGAAACGCCCCATAATTCATTTGATAATAGAAACATAATCAATGCGATTATCAATCCAACATATGAAACTGCTTGGACAATTCCATTTGCCCGCCCACGGCGTTGTGAATCGACTACATCGGGAATTATCGCGCGTGAAGACACTGATACGGCATTCGATGTTATACCGATAAGTAAAACATCAAATAATACACATAAGATATAATTTCTTGATAATGCGAAAAAAATCATGCCCATTCCCGCAAGAATCGAAAACAATAGAAAGGGTCTTCGTCGCCCATACTTAGAGCGTGTATTATCGCTTATAATACCCCATAAGAAGTTTGTAATTAATCCCATAGCTGCTGATAAAGCAACCATTAATGAGATATGGAGGTCTGTCAAACCTAACACATGAGAAAGATAGGTATCAAGAAAGTTTTGCTCAAAAAAGAAGAATGTTGTATCTGCTGCCCAGAGTACGCCAATTATCGTAACTTGGAAAAGCATAAACCGACTGAAAGTCTTTAATTCCTCTTTTCCCTTTATTAATTCATCACTCATATTTAATCCACAGTAGTAGTTTTTTTTTATATTTATAATAAATTGGATTTAATACTTTATAAGCCCTCGATGATCTCGTCCAGCGGCGCCCACTTTTTATGGCGGTACAGATCCCAC
>CAZDJH010000322.1:0-5178 GCA_964505645.1 uncultured archaeon
CCAATCGACTCGGGAAGGTGCTCCAGATTATTATTTACAATAATGAGATCTCTGAGCAAATGAAGGTTGCCAATCGACTTCGGAAGGGCAGTTAATTCATTTTGACTTAAATCCAAAATTACTAGCGAAGTTAAATTTCCGATCGATTCAGGAAGTATCTGTAAATTATTACACTCTAAAGAGAGGGTTTGGAGTGATTGGAGTTCTCCGATAGTTTCGGGGAGTGTTTCTAATTTATTTGTACTTAAATCAATCCCCTTAATCAATTTAAAATTCCCTATTGATTCTGGAAGGGAGCGTAGTTTATTTTCATAAAGATCTACCTCTTCAATATTCTTCAGATTACCTATGGATTCGGGAAGCCTACTCAGTTTATTGCCCCAAATGGAAAATGCTATTAGATTTCTTAGATTACCAATCGAATTCGGAAGAGATGTAAGGTTATTCCTACTAAAAAAAAGTCTTTTCAGCGATTTGAGCCCTCCAATTGTCTCGGGGAGTGTTTTAAGATTATTAGCGTGCAAGTACAATATTTCCAAATTATGGAGACTGCCAATCGATTCGGGAAGTTTTATTAAATTATTACTGGTAAGATCTAATAATCGGAGGGATATGAGGTTTCCGATACTTTCGGGTAATGTGCGAAGATTATTTTCTCTAAGTATTAAAATTCTAAGGTGACGGAAGTTGGAGAGAGATTGCGGAAGTTTTTTTAACCCTCGAGCGTATAAACCAACTTCCAAAACCTTGTTATCTTGGATTTTGACACCAAATGTATCATATTCAATTTTATTACGAAGGGGAATTGAACACCCTAATAATTTTTCTAACTCCCTTAATGATTCCGCTTCTTTCTTGTCTAAATCGGAACTCGTATTGATCTTTGTCAACCTCTTAATTTTACTAATAAAGGAAATTTGAATTGAAATAAAAAATAGAAATTAATGTAAATTAAGTATATGCTTGGTTTTATCAACAGATGCGGGCACTCTACCAATATCTTTTGCCAATCTCACCATTCGTTTGACTAATTGGGCATTCCCCTCCGCAAGTTCCCCCTTATCATAATAAATAGTGTCCTCCAATCCAGTTCTAATATTCCCTCCCATACACATTCCAATAACTGTAGTCCGTAGATTATACTTCCCAACCGTCACTACTTGCCATGTAGAATCTTCTGGCAGTTGTTGAACCATATGAAGAAGATTTTCAATGGTTGCCGGAGCTCCTCCCTTTATTCCTAAGACTAAGCTAAAATGCAATGGAGGCTCTAAAACACCCATCTCTACAAGGTCCATTATGTTTGCGATATGTCCTGAATCATATACTTCAATTTCAATCCCACATCCAAGTTCCTTACACTTTTTTATAAATCGCTTGTTAAATTTTAAGGGATTATCAAAAGTATGACCTCCATAAGGCGTTCTGAATTCAAAAGTCCCGGCGTTAATGGTAAACATCTCAGGCTGGGGAGAGATAGTAGTCAAGTTTAGGCGTTGTTTAAGTGAAGGCATTACAATGGCTTGCCCATATTTCTTCCCGCTACTACTTGTTTTTACTCCATGTTCGATCCACGCTCCGATACCATTACCGATTTGAATGATAATCGGGCATTTTTCCCGAATTAATTCCACTGTTTTATTATATACCTCAATGTTTGGGGTGTTCTGACCATCTTCTCCGCGTACATGAAGGTGGCATATCGAAGCACCAGCGTTACAACATCGAAGAGCGGCTTCGGCTTGTTCTTCTGGAGTCACGGGAAGGTTTGGATTTGCCCATTTCCCGTGAATACCCCCCGTAATTGCTGCGGTAATAATAACCTTTTCTTGTGTGATAAGATTTGGTTTCATTTTTTTCTAATAATAATTTCTATATTAAGTTAAATAGAATTTAGAATTGATATCAATTAAACATTTCCAATTATTATACTACCATTTATAAAACCCTTTTCCGGTTTTTAATCCCAACTCCCCACGCTCAATTTTTTCCTTTAATTTTTCTGGGGGTTTATCTTCTGGGTTGCCGGACTCCTTATAGTAGGACATTTCAACATTATAAACTACATCTAGACCTATTGCGTCCATTAATTCAAATGGGCCCATATTCATCTTCGTAAAAATCTTCCATGCAGTGTCTATTGTTTCAAAATCTACATAACCTCCAGCCCACATATGAATGGCTTCTCGTTTTACCGCTCTCCATACTCGGTTAAATACGAATCCCATGATCTCCTTCTTTACAATAAGAGGCGTACACTCAATACTTTTAATCCATTCAATTCCTTTCTGAAACGTTTCATCGCTTGTTTTTGTCCCTCTCATAATGTCCACCATAGGTCGTAGGGGTATTGGAGGATAAAAATGTAGGTTTAACACCTTATCTTTCCTCTCAACTGCGTCTTCTAATTTTGATACAGGAAAAGATGAACTATTAGTGCCAATAATCGTATGAGGGGGGCTTCGCTCATCGATTTGAGCAAAAACCTTTTTCTTAAGGGGTATGCTTTCGGGAACGGCTTCGATTACGAGATCAGCGCTCTCTGTTGCTCTTTTAAGGTCATCCGTAAGATTTAGATTTTCATATTTATCTCGCTTACTCTTCGGACGAAAGGTCTTTGATAAAAACTTCTCTGCGGACCTTAATGCTTGGGGATTGATGTCATATAAGTGTACATTATAATTATATAAGGCACATCGGGCTGCAATTTGTTTTCCAGTGAAACCGGCTCCTATTATCGTAATATTTTCTAACATATTAAATCTTTCCTTTTTTAAAGAATATATAACCGTTTAAATAGCTTAGATATCAATTATGTCTAATTCCCAATAAAACAATTAAGCATATCACTCCAAATTATTTAAGATTTTCCATATCTTTAAAATCTATATTTGAATTAAGGGATAGTTTTAAATACTTACTTACATATATAATTTAATGAGGAAAAAATGCAAGACCGCTCGGATTCTCCAATAGAAAAAAAGCTTGACGGAAAACCGTTTGTAAGCACCCGCCATCGTGATGCGGAGCCAGATCGGTTCGATCCAAAGCAACCCAGACTAGGTCGTAGGGAGAGCGAACCTCATTCTGCTGAAATAACTTACCTTTATGATGTACTGACCACAAATTTTCCCGAAGATCGAACTATGTGGGACCTCCATCATTACTTCAAGAAAGAAGGATTAGATATTGATATACAATTTGACATTTCATTTTTTAAAGGACTAAAAATCCCCCATACCCTAACTTCCTATCAGGCTGATAAGTTTAATAATAAAGTTCCAACAGCGGCAATAAATATTCTTTCACGCAGCACGTGGCGTTCTGATTTAGCAGAGAAAATTGACTTTTCTCGCTTGTTGGAAATTCCCCTCTATATAGTATTTCCATCTTACCACGTTGCAATCAATCTCTACAAACCCCCTCTTGTTCGAGCGTATGTGCTTCAAGATGATGGAAAGTATCAAATACATGAACTAAGAAAAATAACAGTTTCATCCTCAAGAGGATGGGATTCTGATGCGATTATTGATGTAAGCGAGATTGTTCCGTTTCGATTAGGGCTAAGGAAACGCGAACAAATCCACCAAGACGATGAACCCCTCTATAGGCTAATTTTAATAAAGCCTAATAAAGATGAATTATTTTTAACAGAAAGTGAAACAAAAAATGAGATAATCGACGAGCAGCGCCAAAAAATCGCACAAAAAGATCAAAAAATCGATGAGCAGCGCCAAAAAATCGCACAACAAGATCAAAAAATCAATGAGATTTACAAAAAAGTACAACGCCTTGAAAATAAGCAAAGAAATTTCGAAGTAAAGAAATAAGATTAATAATTTATTGAAACATTATTTATCTAATATTAATGACATTCTCAGATTTTACAGATTTCCAACTTCTTCAAGGTATGCTTGGACTGCTTTGGGTCCTAATTGCGGTTATTGTAGGGATGAGGATATTACTTAAGTCAAATAAGTTAAAAAGAAAGGATTTAATAGGGTTTGGATTGACTTATATCTGTGTTAGCTCAGCTTGGTGGGGTTCTATCATCCAATTTCTTTCCGTTGGTCTTTTTTCAATAGAAATTCAAGAAGCGCCCTATTTGTTCATCGCCAATGTTTTTATTCCCTTGGGATTAATTCCTTGGATATATGCCTTTTCTACCGCCATCATCCCCTATCGAAGGAAGGAGGCACTGATTATCACATCCATCATTGCTATAGTATGGGAAACCGTACTTATTATCTTAATGTTAACTGATAATGTTTTTTTAGTAGGAGAATTAAACCAAAACAATATATTAGATTTTTCTTATGGAGATGTAATGAGATATTTTGTGATAGGGGGGATTTTAATATTTTTGCTAACAGGAGCCTATTTTTCTTACGAATCAGCGACTTTAGATGATCTAGAAATTAAATGGAAGGGTAGATTCTTATTGCTCGGATGGATCTCGTTTGCTATTGGTGCAGCATTAGATGCTTTTATAAAAGGACATTCGGAAATATCTCTAATAATTACGAGGGTAATTCTTATCTCCTCATCAATTGAATATTACCTGGGGTTCTTTCTACCAACTAGCCTGAGAGAATTTTTAATTCGACCTTGATGATCTTGGCCTAATATACCCAAAATATGCACAAAGTACAGCCACAATGCCCGAAGCCCACGCTGCGTAGTAAAAGGGTGTAAATCCGAGCACATCAAATATCAACATGCATAATCTATCTAAGAAGAAGTTTAAAAACACAAGAATGTAGCAAATTGACATAACACCTAAAAATGTGAATGCTGTCTTATATTGAGGGTTTTCCACCACTCTAGATGCTTCAATAGAACGATAAAAAAATGGAAAGTATATCATTGCCATAAAAATGAAAGTCAATAGGAAGGCGATGGTATCTAATAAAACCGAGAATGAATCATCCTTATAGCGATACATCACTAGATCAAAAAAAGCTGTGATTGAACCAAATGTAATAACGAGATATTTATATGTTGGATTATAATCATCATGAAATAACTTTATTTTTAACACATAAGAAAGAATGATTGCGAAACAAATAATAAATTCCGAAACCCGGAAACTGAGTATACGATAAAAAATCTGTCCAAAAAGAGTATACCCATCGACGATCTTATCAAATTGTAGTACAATAAAAATTTTCGTTATTA
>CAZDJH010000323.1:0-5175 GCA_964505645.1 uncultured archaeon
GCAGTACTGCATCGCCGAAGGCGGCAAGGGTGGATTCGGCAACGAGCATGTGAAGTCGGCCGTGAACCAGGTGCCGCGCGAAGCGACACCGGGCGGGGACGGCGTGGAGCGCACGCTCCGGCTGGAACTGAAGCTCATCGCCGACATCGGCCTGGTGGGCAAGCCCAACGCGGGTAAGAGGAGATGAGTTTAAAAAATAATGATGATCTCAAATCATTCATTTTAAGAGCAAAGGGAATAAATTCTAGGGTTTTTAAACTCACGAGGGTTCTAATTTTAATGTTAACATGGTACATAAAGGATGGAATTCAGTATAGGGAATTCAAATCTTTCTTGGAAATTTCCGATGGCAAATTATATTCAAATTTAAAACTTCTGAACGAGATGGGTTATATTAAACAAGAAGATATTACGTTAGATCAAAAGTCTATGCATATTTATTTAATAACAGAATTAGGGAAAAAAGAATTAGAAAAAATTGCTTCATGGATTTCACAATTTAACAAAATGATGTGATAAATCAAGATGTATAAAGATTTTAAGAAATTAATTGAGTTATTAAGGAATTTGGGTTTACACTTTGAGGATCCCAGTAAAGATCAAAACTATGAAGCTCGATTTTTACTCCAAAAACTAACATATATCGCCAAATCACTCGGAATGGACTTATCCTACGACTTTGGGTTATATCTAAACGGACCATATTGTCCAACTTTAGCTGACGATTATTATAATAATTCCCATTTAGTGATTACCATGGATAGTCCTTACTCATTAAATATCCACGAGTCAGAAATTTTACACCTTATCAAAAATAGAATCCTTTCACATCCTTTAAATCAAAATCATCGATCCGAATTCTTAGAAGCGATTGCAACTATTTTATTTTTAAAAAAAAACGACCCTGATTTACTAGACGACGAAGTCTTCCAAAGAATTAAAGAGATTAAGGGCTATATAAGCGATAAAATCCTCATAATCGCACTCAATACCGTTAAAAAGCTCAATTTTAAGGAGGTATATCTCACAAAAGACATGCAAGAGGAATTGGAACTCTGGGATCGCGCAGAAGATTAATTTTTGGTGATCAATTGATTAAGAATCCAAAACTCAAAAAAGGGCAAATTTGGTGGGTCCAATTATCTTATTCCTCTTCTGATACCGTTGGACATGAGCAAGCTCATAAGAGACCTTGTATAATATTGAAAACTAATAAACATGTAAAATTGAACACTATACTTCCCTTAACCAGTAATAAAAATGCTTCACGATTTCCCTACACCTATATAATCAAGAAAACTAGAGCTAATAAATTAGATACTGATTCAGTCGCTCTCATTTTCCCGATTAGGACCCTAAGTTATAAGCGGTTTGAAAATTTTATTGGATATATCAGTAGAGAGGAATTAGAAAGAATTAAAATATTACTTAAAGATTATCTTTTCGGATAAAACAATTTTAAAAATTCCCTTTCGAAATTCGTATTTTTTTGTTCCAGCGAAGATTTTTTTCCATATTCCCCCACTTGATTCCTTATCTACAAATTTAATAATTTTTATTATTAAACGATCTCAAAAAATTTTTCTCATATTTCCTTAAAATCCTATTACATTTTACTTTAAATTCAATGAAGATTATATTAAATATGTTCTATTCTATTATAGAAGGAATAAAAATATTTGAAAATTGGTGTTTTTTTGACCCAGATTAAAGAAGAGAAGGAGAGAAGTAGGAGGAGAACTATGGGGGTTCATCTGACGTCTTCAGATACGTTTATGCATTATATTTTTCCCGAGATAAAAGATAAGCTCTATGACTATTTATGGGTTGATCTTTATTGTGGGAAAGGAAATCTTATTTTTCCCATATTAGAGACGATTTCTGAAGAGAAAAGAGAGGTATTTTTTAAAGACCACATCTTCCTTTCAGATATTCAAGAAAAAATGGTACAAGAATGTATCAAAAAAGCAATTTCGTATGGAATTCCTGAGGATTTAGCAAAAGAGAATATTCAACAAAGAAACAATCTAAAGAGTTTCCCTCGCTTTCTTAAGGAAAGAAAATTTCTAATATATCACATTACAAACCCTCCATACCTTTATCTTGGATATATTAGAAAAAATGAGGAAACGAAAAAATATCTCAAATATTTTGTGAGTGAGAATGAGGGTTACCAAGATCTTTATCAAATCGCAATGATTAACGATTTAAGAAATAATATAAACAATATAATTTACATCATTCCATCCAACTTCTTGTTCGGCTCTTCTGTTTCCAATCAATTTCGATTGGACTTTCTCAAATATTATAATGTAGAGAAAATGTATATATTTGAGAAAAAAATATTTGAGTTTACAGGGACCAATATCGTGATAGGCTTTTTCCAGAGAAAAAGAGAGCCCAGCCTTGATAGTGTCACGTTTAAAGGAATAAAAATTAAAAAAAATGATAAAATTTTAGAACGAGATTATAATCTAAGCGCTCAGTATAAATACCGCGCAGGCTCCGAATTTAATTTGTTCCTTGATAAAATGAAAGCAAGAAAGCCTCTTAAAGTGTCTTATTATTTAAAAAAAGAAGATATAGAAGAAAATAACGGCGATTATGAAATTAGGGTTATTGATACCAGCGAATATGAATCAAATGAGTATAATAGAAAAACGCTTAAGGTAAATAAGGATTTTAAATCGAAAGTTCTTTTGAATGAATTATTTGTAAGGACTGTTGATACGGGTTCCCAAGATGGAAGAGCTGGACTCTATAATATTAAAAAAGAGTTTAATGTAGACGGTGTTTATGTATCTGGAAATACTTATAGAACTTCACCAATTCAGATTTTCTTAGCCCCGGATATTTCCCATGCTAAGCAAAAACTCCTAAAAGACTACTTTAACTTAATTTTAGAATATTTTAGAAATAAATTAGATTCCGAATTTCTGACCACCTACAAATATTCCAATGCAAATTACACGAGGAAATACCTAGGTCTAACCCAAGTCAGAAGCATCATTAAAACCATCCCTATCATAGAAATGGATGAAGATGAGATTCCTCTGATAAAGCAATACGTGGAAAATGAAGAGGCTAAACAAATTTTTAAATTGATTAAGCAATATCGCAAGAATCCTTCAAAAAAGGCAACCAGAATCACCCAATGGACAAAATAGAAAAAACAAAGAGGGCATTATTTTAGTTTTTCATTTAACGAAGTTTTAAAAAACAATATCAATTCTTTTTGAAGAGATCGCTAAGATCATGATAAATTAAAAAATAATAGGGGTCTTTATTTTATTAATATTCATCTTATTTTTTAAAGATTAAGATAAATATGGAGAATAATAATGCTTTCATCATACTTTCCGCAATGGGGGGATATTTTGGGTTTGTTTTAATCTATCTTTTTGGTCTCATCACAAGAGTGGAAATATTTTTATTTGTAATTAAGGGATCCACTGTCTTGATTGCTGGGATCGGCATCTTAAAAGCTAATAAATTTATATATATTTTTATCTCTTTTCTCGCTATATTGCTTTTTTTCCTATTTATTCACAGTTTTATTCACGAGACTCATCATACTCTGATTTCAAAAATATTTGGGGTAGAGGTTTTATTTATAAAAGCAGGATACATAAGAGGTGACACCTATTTTGACTTTTCTACTCTTAACAATCCTCAAATTTCATTAATAATTTTAAGATAATGAAAAACTATTAAAGTTTAAATTTATATTATTTATATGAAATATACTTAAAATCATAGCTTATGACCGAATTAAACGAAAAATTGCTTGATGAGATTTTTTCTCTTCCTTCCGATTTACGTGTTAAGTTGATCGATAAAATAATAAAAAGTCTTAACCTCCCAATTCAAAAAGAGATCGATCAAGTATGGGCTGAAGAGGCAGAAAAGCGAGTTTCTGAGATTGATTCTGGGAAAGTCAAACCCATTTCAGGAGAAGATGTTTTTAAAGAAATTCGTAGGCAATTTGAAAAATGAATTTTAAGTTCCATCCTCTCGCAGTAGAGGAACTAAATAAAGCAATTGAATATTATGAAAATAAGTCTCCTGGTTTAGGGCTTGAATTTTCTCAAGAAGTATTCTCAACAATTCAACGGATATTCCAATTTCCCAAAGCATGGTCAAAAATATCTAAAAAATGTCGGAGATGTATTACACTCCGTTTTCCATATGGGATTATTTATCAGAACAAAGAAAAAGGAATTGTTATCATAGCAGTTATGCAATTAAATGAAAAACCTAAAAATTGGGACAATCGTATTAATACTTGATTGAACTAACACGCCGTTTATGGAATAGTCCTTACATCGCGACATCAGTCAGGATTGGTTCAAGGTAAAGATCGATGGGATACCTTATTCACTATCAGAGTTAATAAATGTGAAGAAGATTATTGATGAGGAGTTCGTGGATGGGATTATTGATACTCTCATCGAAAATATTAAAACGCAAGGATTTAAACTCATCGAAGGTAATTCACTTTTATCAAATATTTAAAAATGATATAGAATTTTTATTGATTTTTTAATAAGATACTCAAAACAATTCTTTTTGCGGTTATAATGGATTTTTAAGCATTTCCCCTAATAGGTGCAAAGCGAGCTTTAATTGCGGGAGGGTTTATGTCATTAAACCATCACTTCGTTTAATTTATATGGGCGCCTTCTTCTATAGTAGAATGGATTAAATTGAGTAATTCTGGGAATTTGAGAGTAAAACAAGTTGAACTCGCCCATTGAGACCATATTTGCAGAGAATTATTATTTGGATCTGTTTGGAGAAAGATTCAAATATTTGGCAATAAAGATAAAAAGTTTAAAATAATTGAAAAAAAAAATAAATCTATTCTTTATTATTTATTTTTTCTCTATCAATAAATTCTGTGAATTTTACAGGTGAGTATTCTTTCTTAACCCTTCCATTTTTTATTTCTGTTGAGTTATGAATAACTTCATCCTTGAGTAATTTGTCAATATAATGCTTTATTTTTCCAGAAGACCAATTTGTGATTTTTGTGAGATCGTAAATTGTTGAGTTAGGATTTTTATTAATTATTTCATAGAGATAGTATTTATTTTTCATAGCATTTATAAATCTAATTCTATTTGCTTTTTCTAACATTTTTATCACTCCCAATTTTTTTTAGTATTAAAAAAA
>CAZDJH010000324.1:0-5172 GCA_964505645.1 uncultured archaeon
AAAAACATACAATTATACATAAATCAATCAATAATAATTGTAAAAAATTTCAAAAGTGAAAAAAAAATGGTAGATGAAGCCTTAGTTATGGAAATGGAAGAAAAGTTCGATGCTGGAGCCGCCGCGGCAGATCCAGAAGATGCTATGAAGTGTTTCGAATTATATGCCCAGATTGCTGAAGAAATGGAAGACTTAAAAGAAGAACTTGAGGATATGGATATCGCAGTCCAAATGATTTTAACCGATGTTGACAAGAAGTTCTGGGTTAAAGCAGGAGGAGGAAACCTCGAGTTTGGAGATGGAGAAACTGACAGTCCAAGCTTTACCTTTTCAGCAACGAAAGAAGTAGGTATTGGTATGTTATTTGGTGAAGTTGACGCCACAAGTGCCTACATGGCTGGAGACATCACAGTAGAGGGAAATCTTCAAGACGCAATGGCCTTCCAAGAAATCATTGAGTTAGCAATGGAAGGATTTGAAGATATCCTCGACGAGATGTAAGAAGATATACATCTATTCAAGTTTCAAGCGTTCTCTGATCTTTTACGCAAAAGATTAGAAAATTTAATTTTTTTTTTATTTTTTTCTATTTTTTTTAGATGTTTCGTAGATCTCCATTAATCAAAACCATTATCATCAAAACAAAAGGTTTCCTCTCCTTAAAGGGCGAATTATGGGTATGTCGGATGTACGTTCTATCTTTTAATGTGATAATTTTTCTCTTTAATTAATTAAGGGCATAAACTTTGATTATAAATAAGTAGATTCCGCATTAAAAAACAAAAAAAGAGAAAAAAATAAAATAATGGTTAAAATCAATTTATTGGTTCAGAAAATAAACAACCAGAGCGCAAGGATTCCAACCCCGATGAGAAACGCAAGAAACGCCCACACATAACTTAGGCCCTTCGTGTGGTTCTTGAAGGTTTTGCCCATGCTCGGTACTTCGATCTCCCTCACCTGAATATAGGGCATAGGGCCACGGCGATACCAGCCCCGGATCCTTACGTTCTGCCCAATCATCTTTCGTACCTTAGTGATTGCCCAAAAGAAATCCACGATGCTAATGCCAAAGCGGTAATCTACGTAGAGAATCCCGCTTTCATCTTGGAAGTACAAATCGTCGCTGATATAATAGCCCGGGGTTCCTTTTCCGATGATCTTTCCCTCGATAATGGCGGGGATGCATCGAATCGGAGAGGCCTTAACTCTTGTGAGCAAATCAACCACTTTATATGGCTTAAAGCTGCTCCTGTAGCGGAAGAGCGTTCTCGCGATAAATCCAAACGCAATCAAATAAAACGCAATCGCCCAAAGCAAGACCATATCGGGAAAACTAATCAAGTCAAGGAAATCAAGGAAAGGCAGAGGAAATATAAATGAAAAACCAAAGACGAGATTAAGGACCCATGCAATGGAAAAGATGATGAATCCTACAAAGATCAGGGTGGGCAACGACTTGAAAAAGAGGTCCGTGAGAAATTCGCCCATCATGGACTTTCCCGCTTGCTCCTCCTTTATTTTTTTAGCATCGGAGAAATCGATTTCCGGTTGGACGTTATATTGCTTGCATTGTTTATTTAGTCTTTGTATCCTCTTTGCAGGTAAGGGATGGGAGCTATATGCTTGATAATACTTTGCCCAAGGATTATATAAATCCCATGCCGCGGCAGCTTGAATTGCCTCTTTCGAATATCCTCCCGAACCTCCCATACTTGCAACGGCGAACGAGCGGGCTGAATTGGGGTCAAAAATCCCTAAGCCCTTGACGCCCCGAACCTTTGACTTGTTCCGCTCTTCGATTTCTTTACCTTGGGAACTAATGAGCCCGTAGGCGATTTTCACGAGGCCTGTGGAGAGTGCGTTCGGGTCCTCAAGCACTTCGGCAGCATGTTCGTCCGCGTAGTATTCTCTGATGCGGCTAATCACAAGTGAAATAAAATAGCCGATATAATAACATAAATAGGAAAGCACCGCAATGGCAATCATCGCCAGATAAATATATCCGCCTTCCTCGTCCCTGCCGACCCGTCTAAACAATGAGGAGTAATAGGCCCAGCGGGCGATGGTCAAAAAGATCATCGGAATGGCGAACACGATGGTCATAAGGATGAAGTCTTGGTGGATTACATGGCCCATCTCGTGTGCTAAGACTGCTTGCTGCTCTTTTTCGTCCAAGAACTTAAGGATACCATCGGTCAACACGACCCTCGCACTATTTTTCGTCCAGCCGAATGTGAACGCATTGGGATTTAAATCATGAATGATCCCCAACCTCGGCATATCGATATCGTTCAGTTGGACAACTTTATCCAAGGTTTTGGCTAAGTGAGGGTACTGGCGTTTGTATTGCTCGTACGGGATCCAGTCTATCTTGTATACCCACCGTATCATTAATGGGCTAATCCCATACTGAAGCAATATGATTCCAATCGTAAACACCATCATTATAATCAATCCCCAGATGTTATTTGGCAAAAACCACACCGAGATGACGAATACCAATGCATATACCAGCGCAAACAGGAAGGTCAAGGTCAATCCAGAAGCTAATTTTAGAGATTTCATTTTTATGTAAATTGTATATTTAAATTGTTTTTCTATTATTATATAATATTATTATATAAGGTAATAAATTTTGCCATTGGTATATTAAAACACTTTCCAAAAAGATGAGGGGTTCTAGTATTCAAAGAAATCATATCTTTTGAAACATCGAATTGATGATGTTCAAATATGAGTGATTTTGGAATAAAAAAAGATAGAACACAAATATCGGATTCTCGATAAGTTTCATCATTGCTTTGAGTGTCCATATCTCTTTTCTCCAAAAAATCTTTAGGTAAACGATGGTTTTTTTCACTTATTTTTTAAAAAATTAAGAAAGAAAGGTTGATTTGGTAAGTATGGCTAACTTTTAAGAATAAACCGCTCATTTTTTTTGTTTTATTCCTTCCAAATCATTTAACTATTGATCTTTTTCAGTACTTCGAATATTTGGTCGTTTTCGGGAATATCCTTCATTGATTCACCGTAATACGCAAATCGAATAACATTTTCAGTGTCCAAGATAAGTAAGGCGGGCAATCGTCCTAACTTTAATAATTTGACCTCCTGGTTTAAGAGGTTTGCCACATTCTTCTCTTCATCGTAATAGATGGGGTATTTCCGAGCATATTTTTCTTCCATAGCTTTCGCGTTCTCTTCATCATCGATTAACACAGGATATAATTCCGCGTTTAATTGCTGATATGTTTCATAACCCTTTCGCAAATGAGCCGCATGCCAGCGGCAGTAAGGTCACTTAATGCTTCGAAAAAGGATAACTACTACGTTTCTCCCCCTTAAATCGCGGATATTCACCGTTTCTCCATGTGAATTGGGAAGGGAAAATTCCTCGATCTTTTCATCGACCATTTGGAATTTATCTTTCATGAATACCTATACACTTTTTTAATCTATTAATTTTGTTAATTTTTAATTTCCTTTATGAGATTTAAATCTATGGATTTTAAAATATAGAGCCCTTTTATCTTATATTTTAGAACCTAAATGATTATATATCGCAATCGCTTTATATTCAATAATATAATACATTTGGTTAAGAGGTTATCTATATGCCGAAAGGACCCAGAAAACTTGGCTTGACGGGCGGAAAATTTTATCCGTGTCCCGAAAATCGCATCTGCGTTTCTTCAATGAGTCCCAAATCTGATAAAAAGCATTATATGGAACCTATACCATATGATATCCCGTTAAAGGAGGCAAAAGAAGGGATTATAAAGGTAATACTTTCTTTTAAACGCACTGAAATCCACGAAATATCGGGGAACTACATTTATTGTTCATTCAGCACCGTTTTATTTCATTGGACTGATGATATTGAGTTTCTCTTTGACAATAAAGCGAAATTGATTCATTTTAAATCCCAAACTCGCATAAATGGGTATTATGATTGGGGGAAGAATAGAAGTCGCATGAAGAAAATTAAGAAAAAGTTTAACAGATTAGAGTAAGCTTCTTTTCAATATAATAGAAAGCATATTTTTGCTTTTAATTTATTAGAAGAAGCTTCTTTTACTTTTTTTCCTTACCTAAATTGGTTTATAAGATAAATTAGTTACTGAGGAGTGTGTTTTAATTTATTTTCATCTCAGATTTCCATAGAAAGTTCAAAACGGAAGGATTAACCCCTGAAGTAATCCAGAAGTTTCAAGATGTTATTTATGAGTACTATAAACAAGCGGGACGCCAATTTCCCTTCAGAGATATGATTAGCCCCTACTACGTACTTGTATCCGAAATAATGCTCCAACAAACCCAAACCTCTCGAGTATCTAAAAAGTTTTTGGAGTTCATAGGGGCATTTCCAAACTTTAAGGCCCTTGCAAAAGCATCTTTAGAGGAAGTATTAAAAGTTTGGAAGGGTTTGGGGTATAATAGGAGGGCAAAGGCATTAAATACGATAGCGGAGCTTGTTATAAACGAGTATAATGGAAAATTACCCGCATCAGTGGAGAATTTGAAAGAATTCCCCCAAATTGGCCATAATACCGCTTCATCTATCGTTGCGTTTGCTTTTAACAAACCAACTTACTTTGTAGAAACTAATATCCGTAGAGTGTATATATACTTTTTCTTTCCGGGAAGGTACGATGTGAATGATAAAGAGATCATGATTTTATTAAAAAAAACGATTGACACATTTCACCCCCGAGAATGGTATTATGCGCTAATGGATTATGGAGTTATGCTCAAGAAAACTCATCCTGAGTTAAACAAACGTTCTAAACACTATAGAAGACAAAAAAAGTTTGAAGGGTCCCGAAGGCAATTGCGGGGACAAATCTTAGGTCTTTTAATTAAGAAATCACCCTTAGATAAAGCAGATTTAATGAAAATGCTTGATTTTCTCCCGGAAAAGGTTGATAGAGTGCTCAGACAGCTCGAAAAAGAAGGCTTCCTTGTCATCAGTAAAAATAAAATGTTTATTGCCGATTAATATAAATATTTTAAGGTTGTTATTATTATTAGGTAACGAAATTTAATTAAAAATTTTAATATAAGAGTTATATTGAAAAAATGAATTTTTCTTTAAAATATGCCAACTACATCGAGCTTTAAAAAGAATTGGGAAAATGTACCAAAATTCTTCAGAGAATATCTTAAGAG
>CAZDJH010000325.1:0-5144 GCA_964505645.1 uncultured archaeon
AAATCAAATTGGGATAGTGGAAAAATATATTCTCTTATTAAAGGAAGTAAACGCGGAACGAATCCCACCAGATAATATAATTGAATTCATTGATGAAACTCCTGAATTAATTGGATTAATCCTTCCAAAAGTAAAAAAATACTTTAGTAAATACGAAAAAAAAAACAAAGCGGAATTAGAAGACGATGAGAGGCTGCTTTTTGAAGTAATTTCTGATCCGAAAAAGTATAAAATACTTTCTAAACTTAGAAATGATATTATCCCCAAAGAAAACGCAGATGATCTCATCTCTCAGAGGGATTTAAAAGAGTTGGGGGTGATTCTAGAGTACTTAAAGGTCCATGATATTATCGAAGAAATAGATTTCAAAGGAGAAAAATACCTTGTGTTAAAGTCTAATTTCCAAATTACTACTGCTTTTCCTCAGTACTTGCGAAAATCCTTGCCAGAAGAGATAAGACCTGCAATAGAGGAAAAGAAGCCCGTTATTGCTGATAAGTACGACCCTAAGGAGGAAATCGTAAAGAAGCAAAGAGAAATAGCAGAAATATTAAAAGATGCTCGAAAGAAAGAGGTTAAAAAAACGAAAGAAGAGAAAATCACCAGCTTTTTAGAAGATTTAGCGTCTAAATCGGAAAAAAGGGAATAAACCCCTAATATAAGAAGTTTGGAGAAAATTCTACCGATAAGTATGCCAAAAAAGGAAAGGAAAGAAAAATTAAAACTTTTGCTAGGAGATTACGGCGTCAGTATTATTCTCTCTATTGGAAAGGGCGCAAGAACATTTGAAACTATAAAACTAATTTCTGGAGTCCCCCTCTCATGTATCCATGGAAGAATTCCGGTGTTAATAGAATTGGGCTTAATTGAAAAGCAAGATAACGGATATAGACTCACTAAAAAGGGAATGGATTTTAAAAGGAAATTAGAAAAAGATCATGAGAACTTCTAATTCCACCTTTCAATTATTCTTAAAAATGAGATAATCATTATAATAATTAAAGATTTAATTTTGAGATCAGTTTGGGGCAACATTTAATTATTTATAGTCTTATGTAATAATAATTTTTAATCATACATATCCAGATATCACACCCTTTTGTAAATAAAAAAGGCTTCTGAATGGATATCATTGGAGATTTAGATGAACGGATTTAAATCTTACTCCAAAAGGATAATCTTAAGGCTTCTGGTAGAATTGATTAAAGATGACGAACTTACATTCTATATATTTGAAGATATTAAATATTATCAAAAAAATTCTTAGTTTATAGTTTTTTAGATTAAGAATTAGATTTAAGAAATTATCATTTAAAATTCCTTAGAATTTTAAAAGGACATCAGTTTGGAGCAGCTAATTTCATCGTTACGAGCAGTAACTCCGGTTGTCACGTGTTCATCATCTGTCATTAATTTAAATTTGATTTAGTTTAATAATTCTTTGGTTTACTTCATAGAAGATTCTTAATTATCATGTCTTGCTTCTCTTTTTCTTTTTTCAATTTTAGCAGATTGTAAGTAAAATTTTCGTATATAATACCCTGGTCGCTTGAAGCCGCCGCTACTTTCTATAAGTTCGTGTAAACCATTATCTTTTTCCAATTCCTTTTCGTAAGAACGTGCTTCTCCTTTTGAAATTTCATCTCTTTCTAATAGATAATGGATGATTTCTATTGCTTCTTCTTTCGTGGAACATCTCCGAATGAAGTCAATAGCAGTGGGGTTTTCTAGTTCCCTTAAATCGTATTCTTGTTGGATGTGAGCCTTTTGCTTTTTTGGGAATTTACTTTCTACTTCATAGTCTACGGCATCAATTTTAAGTGATTCCTTCTCGCCCCTAATTTCTTCCACTAGATGAGGGAGAGAGCTATCCAATTCTCCTGGGTCATATGAGACACTTAATCCGTTTTCACGATCGATCTTCGCCTTTTTATAATCGCGTTTCTTATCGGATTCTTTATTCATTCTACATAGGTTAATCCCCAATAAATAATAAAATTAATTTTTCATATAACTTTTTAACAATTAATTAAATGAACCTACTAAACAGAAATAAAAATGAATCAGCTAAAAATATTAATCTCTGATAAATTGCATCAAAAAGGAGTAAGAGTTTTAGAAGAAAATAAGTTTAAAGTGATTAAAGACTATGATCTCGGTCAAGATGAGTTGATAAATGAGATCGGTCAATATGATGGGATAATTGTGAGATCTGGGACGAGATTAACCGAAGCGGTTTTGAAGAAGGCAAATAAATTGAAAGTGATCGGAAGGGCGGGAGTAGGATTAGATAATATTGATTTAAAAACAGCGAGGCAATTAGATATTCAAGTCTTCAACACACCTTCAGCGCCCTCAGTATCTGTTGCCGAATTAACCATAGGGCTTCTATTAAGCTTGGCAAGATTTATTCCAAAGGCAGATGAAACAATGCATCGTGGAAAATGGTTAAAAGGCGACTATCGAGGATATGAACTCTATGGGAAAAAGATAGGAATAATAGGTTTTGGAAATATAGGAATGGAAGTCGGGAAACGGGCTCAAGCATTTGGTATGGATGTATATATATTTGATATCGATCATCAAGTGCAAGAAAAAGCAAAGGAAATAGGATATAGCGTGTATAATTCTGTTGATAAGCTGATCAAAGAATCTAAGATCATTTCACTACATATTCCATCTAACATACATACAAAAAACATAATCAACAAGCGAAGAATAAACCTCATGAATGAAGATACCATTATAATCAACGCGGCGAGAGGGGCTCTGATTGATGAGGATGCACTAATGGATGCACTAATGGAGGGGCGGATTGGCGGTGCGGCTCTGGATGTATATAAAGAAGAGCCGCTTGAAAACAAAAGGATTTTGGAATATCAAGGCGATAACTTGGTTCTTACGCCCCATATTGGAAGTCAAACAGAAGAGACCCAAATTAATGCTGCAACTGGAATCGCGGAAAAAGTTTCGTACTATTTGAAAAATTTGCAAGAAGAATCAGAATGATAAAATTATAAAATTATAAGAAATTTATAAAATTAATACGATAATATGTGATAGCAATGAAATCAGGTTATAAATATATAAAAGAGACCTTCGAAGAACATAAAAAAGAATATCAAAGCCCAGATTGGCATCGCGGAATTGAGTTTAGAAAAGGCCAGTCTGTAATGAGGATTAATAGACCTACAAAGCTTCACAGAGCCCGGGAGCTCGGATATAAGGCTAAGCAAGGATATATTATTGCTAGAGCACGAATTAGGAAGGGTGGCTTACATAAAACTAGGCCAAAGAGGGGAAGAAAAAATCGAGCGATGGGTGTTACTAAATTCACCCCGGGTAAAAATTTACGTTGGGTGGCGGAGGAAAGAGCCCAGAAAAGGTTCCCCAATTTAGAAGTGTTGAATAGTTATAAAATCTATTCTGACGGTAAACATTGGTATTATGAAGTCATTTTAGTAGACCCACATCACCCCGTCATTCAATCAGACCCCAAAATCAATTGGATATGCAAACCTTCAGAAAGAAAGAGAGTAAAAAGAGGTAAGACATCTGCTGGAAAAAAAGCTCGTGGCTTGCGAAAGAAAGGTTGGGGTTCAGAAAAAACGCGGACGAGTAAAAATAAGAAATAATCACTAAGATAAATTAATCAATCTTTTTAGAATTTCTCAAATAACTCTTTACTTTTTAATTTAGTTTACAAACCTATTAAACTTATTAAGATTAAATTTTTACTTTTTCTTAAATAAACATATTAAAAATCTTAAATATAAAATACAAGAATAAAATGACTGAATTTGAAGAATTTGAACCTAAGGTTTTAACTAAAGAGGAATTGAAAAGGTTTTCTTCTGGAATTAATGGAGAAGAAATTCTAGAATTTAAAAAGCATTCATTAAATAATTTTGTAGAACCTCTGACTGTTATAGAGGCAACAGAACCAGGATCCCCTCGTGTACGAGTTCAAGATGAAAACGGACAATTTAAAGATATATTAGACTGTACATCCATGAACTGGGTCTTAGCTTTGGGATTTGCCCATCCAGATGTGAATTATGCCGTCTTGGAGCAGATGAGGAGATTAACCCATGTTAGATATAATTGTCTAACTCCCGCACGGGCAAAGTTGTGCAATAAGTTGGCAGAATTAGGGCCAGGCAAGTTAAAAGGGGGAAAGGTGGTATTTAATAATGAAGGTGGTGGTCTCGCTAACGAGGCCGCAATGAAATTGGCAATGATCGCATCCCGAGGTGCTGACCACTTTGGAGCATTTTGGCACGGATATCACGGAAGTTCCTTGGTAACAGCAACATTATCTCAGCCAATACATGCAGTTACTCGTTATAATACCTTTGGAACCGGACATTTCACAAGAATGCCCCAACCCTACTGTTATAGATGTATGTGGAGATATAAGAACGGATTATACGGAGAAAAGGACCCAAGGTGTAATTTAGAGTGTTTCCAAGTTGTAAAGAAGTATATTAAGGGTATGGCCCCAGAAAAAATGGCAGGTGTGATTTTAGAACCGATTCAAGGTGCTGGAGGGCATATCCCATTTCCACCCGAATTTTTAAAGAAATTAAAAGACTTATGTGAGGAAGAAAGAGTTTACCTAATTTACGATGAATGTCAAACATGCATGTGGCGAACGGGTAAATATTTTACAGTATCAGAGAGATATGAAAAGGAGAGAGGGATCGATGTTTCACCCGATATGATGACATTCACAAAGGCAATAGGAGGCGGATTTCCACTTGGTGCTATGATCGCCAGCTCTAAGATGAGGAAAACATTTACACCTACAGAGGAACATACCACATTTAGCTCAGATCCCATAGCTATGACCGCCGCTTTGGCGGCTATTGGTGTCATTGAAAAAGGTGAAATCGGAGAAAATTGTGAAAAGATGGGAAATAAAATCACAAAAAGATTAAAAGAGATGCAAGAAAAATACGAAGTAATAGGGGATATCCGGGGGGCTGGGCTATTTATCGGTATTGAGATGGTAAAGGACAGAGAGACAAGAGAACCTTTTACGAAATTGGTGGAAGAAATGATACTTTTAGCACCAGAATATAATTTATACTTAGGTGAATCCATGCCAATTTTATCTGCTCGGGGGGAAATGTTAATGAGAA
>CAZDJH010000326.1:0-959 GCA_964505645.1 uncultured archaeon
GTCAAATCGCTGTTTTAACAGATCAAAGGCCCTTCTTAACGTTGATTTCCCCAATATATCCCCCGGTGACTCATCCATAGCCTCTTGAAGTGCCATCGCGACTTGTTCGGTAGTATCCACTAACTTATCGCGTTCATTGTGCCATAAATGATCAATGCGCTTTATAATATCCGTAAATCCCGGTTGTCCAAATCGCGATTTCTTGGGAAAATAGGTTCCGACAAAAAAGGGTTTTTTATCGGGGGTCATAAATACGCTTAAAGGCCAGCCACCCCTCCCGCTCATTACTTGACATGCTGTCATGTATATTTTATCGATGTCTGGTCGTTCTTCTCTATCTACTTTGATAGATACAAAGGTTTCATTCATTAAGTTTGCAACCTCAAGATCCTCAAAAGATTCATGAGCCATAACATGGCACCAATGGCATGTGGAATATCCGATCGAGAGGAATACGGGTTTATCTTCCTTATGAGCCTTAACGAACGCCTCTTTCCTCCAAGGATACCAATCAACAGGATTATGAGCGTGTTGTAATAAGTAAGGGCTTTTTTCATCAATTAGATGATTTGCATTTTCTTTATTTTGGCTTTTTGACATTTTAATTCATCACTATAAGGTACAAGATTAATTACTATAACATTGAATCGCAATATATATGGATACAATCACTACCTAAAAATAGGATTTGAAATATTTGAATTTATGCTCTATATGATATAAACAATTTGTCGCTTTAACTTAGATTTATAATATAATCATACTCCATTTATATAAAATATAAAGCTTGCTTTAGGAAACAGATTTACTATAATTTTTAGAGTAAATGCATTTTAACTAGTCAAAAAATCTTGAATTCCATTCAGAATAAAAAAATAAAAATTTTTATAAGAATAATTCTTTTGCTTTTTTTTCGCGAAGCCCAGAAACGCCCCAGAGCTCTTTGAAGTAGTATGTAC
>CAZDJH010000326.1:969-5144 GCA_964505645.1 uncultured archaeon
AATACATTGATCTTCGTCGCAGAAGGTTTGAATGAAGTTTTTGTCTTGCAAGAGCTGCTCTACAAATGATTCATCGTTAACGTCTTGCTCTACATACTTTACGTCCCTCTCATCCAACCATTCTTTCAGTTCGTGGCAGCGGTGGCAATCTTCTTTTGTCACAAGTATTGGTAATTGCATTTCGACCATAATATATCCCTCTTCTTCATTATTTTTATTTATTTATTTCATGTTATTTTTTAATATAAAAAAGGTTTTAGCTTTTAAATCATAAATCGCGGTAAGAATTATATCATCTGTTTGATTATCCAACGAAACGATTCTTGTAGACTATTTCTGTCGTTTTCCAAATCCAGTTCAACATACTTTTTAATGATATACCCCTCTTCGGTAGTCTTTTCTTCCCCTTCATTTAATACTTCATCTAAGAGAGAGTTCGGGATGTCACTAATCATATTTCGATACGTATTTCCTATTAATAAGATAGGGATTGGTTTATTAGGTTTAAATTTATATAATTTTCTTACTATGATATTATATCGCTCTCTTGCTTGTATTACGGAATCCATGTTAGTATTATCAAATATTATAATGAATCCTTGTGCCTGAGTGATGCACCTATTGTTTATTTCGCATTGTTTGCATTTCAGCAGGTCATCAAAGCATTCTTTTCGTAATTTTTCCATATTTTCGAGGATGACTTCAAAAATTTTAGTACTAAGATCTGTAGATTTTTTAAGATTTGATTGAATCAACTCAACTTGCTCCAAAAAGTTGTTGTTTTCTGTTTGGTTTGCACCTAAAATAAATAATTTTTTAATAGGGTCAGTGGAAGCGATTGAATTTATATTAGTTTTTGTTGTTAACTGCTCGTAGGTATTAGCAAATAATGTGTCAAATTTTTCTTGGAATTTGCTACTTCCCAAGGTATTAACATCGGAGAGTAAGTTGAGCTTTTTATTTTTGGTAATAATTTTAGGTAATTCTTCAAGTTGGGTTAATTCTTTAGCAAAATCTAATAAAATTGGCTTTTTTGAATTTAAAAAATAAAAAATATCTGATATCTTATCTTTGAATGAATCTCCTTGAATTAAAAAAGATACCATAAATATATCTTTCCCCCCGCGGGAATAGGTATTTTCAATAAAAAAGACATGATTTAAGGTTTGGAAATCTTTAATAGCTAAAATAAAGGTACTTTCCTCCTCGCTAAAGTCTAAAAGTCTTCCGAGATCAGGACTATCTGATTTTTTCGATAAATCTTCATTACAATAGAATATATTGGGACCGATAATATTATCGAAATAAGAGATACAGAGAGATTCTTTTTTTGACATAATCTAAGTAAAATACTACGCTATTTGTGAAAAGGTTGTTGTTTATGAATTATGTACAGAAATATAACTCTTAGATACGAAATATATCGAAAAATTCAAAACTATAAATATTTTATAAAAATCAAGTATAAAAATCTATTTGTTTTTTTCCTAATAGTAAATCTAAGATAAAAATAAATATATATTTGGAATGTGAATCTAAAATGTCAACAGTTCAGTACCCAGATCTTATTAAAAGCCTCGCTAAATTGAAAAAAGGTGGGGATGATAGGTTTGATGTTATAGCATTTACGCTATCGACCTGCCAGTGGTGCAAGAAATGCAAGAAATGGTTGAAAGAGAACGGTATTCAATATCGCTATATAGATGTAGACCAAATTGAGCCTAGTGAAAAAGCAAAGATCATAAACTTCCTTCGTGAAAACTTCCAGAATAGAATATCCTATCCCTTCTTGGTTATTGATAATAATGAAGCCATAGTAGGCTACAGTCCCAACAAGTATGATGAGGTGTTCAATTAATGAGTTTTAATATGGAAACTAAAGAAGGAATGATGGAATATTGCGAGAAGATATGCGAGATAAACGATTGGATATTGCAAAAAGATGACGAGACGCTTCAGGATTTGATAGAAGGGTTAGTGGAAAACAAGAAGCGGTATGGATATCAATCATGCCCTTGTAGATTTGCTTGCGGAAAGCGAGAATTGGACAGGGACATCATCTGCCCATGCGAATATGTGCCTCCAGACATAGAAGAATACGGGGCATGCTATTGTAACTTATTTTTAAGTCCAAACTTCTATAAGGAACAAGCAGAAGAATTCAAACAAATTCCCGAACGTCGTCCCATAGAAAAGGAAAAGGCATCATTGGATTTCGTGAATGAAAATTTAAAGTAAATAAATTTTTTGTTTTTATTAACTCTTTTTTTCTTAGGTGTAGTTTTAGTTAAATTGAACTACCACGCCCTAAAGATTGAATATTATAAAACCTTGAATTAATGAGTTATAAAATGCGATTCATCACTGCCTTAAAGGACGGTGTTTTCTCGTCTAATAATGTAAAAATTGTAATGGGAATTCTTAATCATTATCATAGAGTTTTACTTAGTTAGGTTTCTACATTTACATTTATCTCAAATCCTTCCCTAACCGATGGTGTTATGATGCATGTTTTTTCAAACATCATATCTCCATCCTTCATCTGTCGTGTGCATTGTTTAATTCGTTTTAATACATCAGGATCACCGCTTTTAGGAATTATCTTGATATCCATCCGCTTAACTCTCATATAACCCTCTTCATTAGTATAAAAGGAAATCTCTGCATGTGCCTCTAAGTCGTCAAGGGTTAGGTCCCGTTTTTGTAAACAAAAGATAAAACTCGCGCAAAGACAACTTGTAACCCCCAACCCCAAGAGTGAGGCTGCATCTGGACCTATAGGGATACCTGACTTTTCAATGGTTTCATCGATAAAAATATTTTTAGTTTCTGTCGCATCGAGCACCGATTTAAATATCAAATCCTTGTCTAATCTTATATTCACTTCTGTATTTTCCTCGTGAATCATATATAAGACCAATTCACCTCCAATTTATTTTTAAAAATTAAACTATACCATATAAAATTCTTAAATTCAAAAACTTAATGTTAAAAGAAAGATAAGGATAAAAATTAAAATTAAAAAAAATGAACTATATTTAGTAATTTTTTAGTCAGGGTGGGTAATGTTTCTATCCCACATTAGTAGGTTCTTACCGCTCAATTTGTAGGCGTCATAAAGGTCGGTAAATAGGTTCTCCTCTTCCATCTGCTCCTCGATAAACCAATCTAAAAGCTCGTAACAGTAATATTCTTTCTTCTCTTTTGCTGAATCCATTAGGTTCTCAATCGTACTGGTTATATGCTCCTCGTGTTTGATTGCCTCCGTCAACAATTCTTCTACGTTATCATAATCTATAGAGACCTTTTCAATGGTTCCGTACTCCACTTTACCACCTGCCTCCAAAATATAATCCACGAACTTCATAGCATGTTTATACTCTTCGGTTTCGGCATGGATTCGCATAAATGCCGCCAATCCCTTCAATCCTTGGGTCTCAGCCCACGCTGCCATCCCCAGATAAATATAGCCCGACCTAAGCTCTTCAATAATTTGTTTATTCATTAAATCGTTCATTTCTTTGGAAATAAAATTTACCATTTTTAGATTTACCTCATCTTATTTTATTTTGAGAAGTTAAAAAAGGTTTTTTTTATAAAATATAAGAGTTTAGTAATACATTAAAAATAGAGGCTTGATTTATTCCCGCGCCCATTTATTTAAATAAGTTAAACACCATAATAATTATATTGATATCAAATTATCGATCCGTCTTAAATAAAACCTTAAAGACCTTAAATAATGGTTGCCTTTATACATTATAAAAGCAGTTTTATATTAATATTAAATTCTAATGTAAGATGTACGTGAATTTATGAAAATACATATAGTATTCCTGGAGGATTTCTAAAAATGGTAAAGAGATTTAATGATATTTTAAATATAGATGATGACGACAAAAAAATTATTGAAATGATCGAAGAGAACCCCAATATCACGCACAGCGATATTGCAACCGAAATTGGGAAATCTCAACCCGCCGTTGGGGCGCGAATTATTAAGTTAGAGCGAAAACACCTTTTAGCTAAGCAGGTTGGCTTTAATATAAAGAAAGTAGATATAAAAGTGGCAATTGTTTATGTTGCAACTAAAGATGTCGAAACAGTCGTTCAAAAAATATCGACTTGACCCTTTATTAATAATGCATTTACAATTTCGGGAGAATATAATTTAC
>CAZDJH010000327.1:0-5135 GCA_964505645.1 uncultured archaeon
TACATAAATGTAGGGGACTTCTTTCGCAGTCAGTTAAATTTATTTATGAAAAATATTTAAAATATTTCAATAAGGTATTAGAATAATCCGATAAGTAAAATGAAGATTCACTCTCTCTTTATCTTGAAAAGTAGTGGCGCATGCCTATATAATAGGGATTTTACTGATGTAGCAAATTATGACATAAATTTTATAACTCCTTTTTTTAGTGCTATCTTTAGTTTCTCCGAGAAAGTTATTTCAAAGCGTTTAGAAGTCTTAGAGATGGGAAACTTACGTTTTACTTTTAAATCGGACGGAGAACTCATCTTTACCATCCTTTCCGATACCAGTGTGAGCATTTTATTTTTAGATACCCGATTGGAAATCATTTCCCGGGAGTTTCATGAACGCTTTCCTGAACTTGAGGAAGTGAAGGATTATCAGCAAATCGAGGATCCCGAATTTGAGGAAAGCATTGACGAAATTATCACTGGGAAGATCTTCAAGGGGCAGGACCTCTATAGAAAGGTTATCCAGTTATTCAAGGACTTCCAGATGCAAAACGAGATAATCGGGGCGGCGGCGTTGTCCACGGACGGAAATATCATCTATTCTTCATTACCCAACGATATTTTGATTCGGTCCCTTAAGGAATTAGAAATTCGATTCAAAACAAAAATGGTGGACTTACCAGAGTTATTCTATAGCCTAAGCAACGGGCAGAAGATATTCTCTAAAATGGTAAAAATTCCTTGGGAATTTGGGGATTTCCTTATTGTATTATTCTTTGAAAAGGGAACTCCATTAGGTATGGCGGAATTAAATCTTAATAAAGTGGGGGAAATGATTATCGATCTCATCTGAAGTTAGTAGTTATAACATTTTAAATAATCCTTTAACCTAATAAGTGATTAAAGTAATTCATGTAAGGTCGGAAACTAATGTTTTAATTCTGTTTTTAATTAATATTTGTATATATTCTTTTCTAATCATTTTTAGTTGAATCACATGTATGATTTTATAATTATCGGTTCAGGAATAGCGGGAACGAGTTTTGCGCATAGAATCGCGGGCCATACCAACGCGTTATTAATCGAAGCAAATGAGAAGATACATATCCGAACGAATGTTTTTCCAGAGCATAATCGGGAGTATTTGAACGGGGTAAACATGGAGAACCCAAAGCTCTTTCCTTGTGACCACATTAAGACGAGATATTTCCATAAAGACGTTAAGGGGGGAATAGATGCGAGCGAGTTCGGAAAGCCGCTTGGCAAGATCGTCTATACAGAGCACCTACTAAATAAGTTTATTAAGGATTTTGAAGATAAAGGGGGTATTACAAAATTTGGTGAGCGGGTTAAGCAAGTAAAAAGAACTACAGATAAGGTTGAGGTTTATACGGATAAAGGGGAAACCTATTCTGCTCGGCTCTTGATTTTGGCAACCGGGTCGCGAGGGTTTAATCTGCAAAAAAGCCTCGGATTTGATACACCAGATTCCTATTTGGGGATTTACACCCATATCCACGGGAACGAGGAACAGATACGAGAAAATTTTGATTTTGATTATATGTTTCATCTAAATCCAAATATAGGCTCAAATGGCCCCTTTTTTTTCAACGTTGGAAAGGATAGAGTCTTAACGGGTTTCTTAGGGAATGCAGGAGAGACTGAGGCAGGTTGCATTAATAAATTAGACAGAATTTTGCGGAATTATAAATATATTCAACCAAATATAAAGGGATTGCGGTGGGACAAATCTGAGTTTGTGACTGGGGAGATTTCCAAGCACCCTATTAGTGAACTTGCACAGGAAAGATCTATTGTGTTGGGAGAGGCAGCGGGATTAATCACAGCCTTTTTTTACGAGGGGCTTTTTTCGGGACAAGTCTCAGCGAAACTTGCGGCGGATACCGTATTACCACTATTAGAAAAGGGCTCAACCTTTGCAAAATCCGAACTGATGGGGTATAAACATGAGATTCAACGTGTTCTGTTGGATAAATACTATAAGAACGGGGAGGGGTTCGAACACATCTTCTATAATGCGGGTCCTAGCACGATCAATAAGCTTTGGAAAGTCTATATTGAATTTGTAAACGAAAATAAGACCTTACGGAAAAATATTTGGGAAGCACATAGAGATCCTCCAGATGAATATGATCTCGAAAGAGATAAGTGGGCGGGTCGGCAGTTATTCAATCATCTTTCCTTTTCCGACAAGATATCCTTAGGTTCGCGATTCTTGGGAGCGTTAATGAAGGTATATTAAAATAAAGGGGGGTCTTATGGCAATTGTTTTTCCAAAACTTTTGGAGTTGTTCTTTCCTCTATCGGTTTGCTGTTATTTTTGTTAACTAACAGATATATATTGCTTAGTTTAATAGTTTATAGGCGCGGGCTCTTTGAATGATATCTAAAATAAGGCAGTAGTGACTAGTAGACTAATAGTTGCTTTAAAATCCGAATATCTCCAATAATACCGCAATCAGTAATAACGCAGAGATAATAAGAATGGGAACCGAAACAATCCATCCAACAATCGCAATAACCGTAAAAAACCACGCAATTACATATTCACTCGCATAAAAGTTCAAAAATGCGAACACTACGGTGAAACCTATTGATATTCCTAAGAAGAGCAATGACTCCTCCTTCAAAAATTCTATATCCTCGAATAAACCTTTATAAAACTCATATGCTATAATACCTAACCCAATTACGTAGATGAGAAAAAAGCATACTAAAGGGACAATCGATATCCCTATAAGATATAATTGAGTTTCCAGATTTAAAATTCCAATACTTAGCCAAACTGAAAAAACTCCACTTCCTATTATTCCTCCTATAATATATAAGAGGAAGTCTAAACCTGAGTCCCAATCTTTTAGTTCAAGTAAAGCTCTGACAAAACCGATGGAGTAGACGAAAAGAAAGCATCCCAGCCCTATTCCCCCTATTATTACCAAAGAGGATAAAGAAGGGAGATTTGCCATGCCATTATTTACTATCGTTGAAAAAGCAATGATTCCGATTATCCCTATTGCTAAAAATGGGAAAATATTCCGAAAGAAAATTATTAGCGGATCAAAATTCAGTGAACTTTTCGAACTATAATAATTTCTGTAATATCCTTCAGGTTTTTCATCACTCCAATACGCACGACAATAGGGACACTTGTCGCCCGCTTTATAGTGGTCTGATACTATTCGCCCACATTTTGAGCACTTTTTCATAATCGAATAGCTCCTAATTATTAATTATTAATTATTAATTATTAATTATAATATTAATTAAGCTAAATCTATATTTAAATGTTTTAGAATAGAGGAAAATATGAATATTAAAATTTTAACAGCTACAAGAATATTAAAGATATAATAGAAAAGTTGTAATCGTCAAATGAGCATTATCTCAAATATTTATGTATGTTTCGGAGTTAAAACGGCTCTCAAAGGTCTCTTTTTTAGTTGCTACATAGAAAAAGGTATTAAGTGAATTTTAAATAATTGAGATATGATTAATTAAACTTAAAAATATTTAACATTTAAACATATAATAATGATTATAGACTTAAGATGAATTCATATGAATGATAAAAATACCATTGAGACCATTTTCTATAATGGATCAATAATATCTTTAGAAGAAGATTTTCCTAATCCAGAAGCTGTTGGTGTAAATGGAGAACAAATTATGGCAGTGGGTAATCTAAAAGAGGTAAAGGAAAGAATGGGTGATAAATATATACTTATTGATTTAAAGGGTAAGACGCTTTTACCTGGATTTATCGACTCTCACCTTCACCCCATTATGTATATATTCTTTTTAATTAATCCCGACCTCTCAAAAGTCTCTAGATTAGAAGGCTTACAAGCACTTATAAAGGAAGCAGCAAAGGATAAGGAAGAGGATGAATTACTCCTCGGGTTAAAGTTAAAGGAAGAGAATTTCGACGATCCTAAGTTACCCACCCGATGGGACCTTGATGAGGCGTGTCCCAATACGCCAGTGTTCCTTTTAAGGTATGACGGACATATCGGAATTCTTAATTCAAAGGGATTAGAGCTCGTAGGAGTCAATAAAGATACGAAATCACCCGAAGGTGGCGAAATCAGAAAAGATGAAGGGGGAGAGCCTACCGGTGTTCTTTCAGAGCAAGCAATTGGGTTAGCATTATCAAAATATTCTCTGCCGAGTCCCGAAGAATTTAAAATCGCTGCCGAGCAGGCTTTCGAGGATTTTGCGTCAAAGGGTCTAACTTCTCTCCATGGAATTATACATGCTGATAAGGGAGGAGAATTTGGAACAATCGGGGGCGTAGAGCTTCCAATTTTTCGTGCGATTCAGGGGAAGGTCTTACAGAATTGGTATTCGATGATTTTTACGGAGCGAATCCGAAAACTTAAGCGATTAACCAAACCACCCTTGCATTACGATGAAAAGACGGCTCAATTTAAGGTAAATTGCTTAAAATTATTCATCGATGGCACCTTCGGTGCGGCTACTGCATGTATGCACGAGCCTTTTTCCGACCAACCGGATAAAACTGGATTCTGTGTTGTCAATCTGGATGATCTATATACCCAAATGAAAGAGGCACATGTAAATGGATTCCAAATCGGGATTCACGCGATCGGTGATAAGGGAAATCGCTTATTGGTGGACCTCTATAAAAGATTAATAAATGAGCATCCCCGGGAGGACCATCGTCATAGAATTGAACATGCCTCAATGTTAACTGAGGATGTAATGGAGGATATAAAAAAATTAGATTTGATCGTGTCCGGACAGCCTAATTTCATTAATTCCGAATATAAATGGTTGGAAAAACGGCTCGGAAAAGAGCGCTGTTTATACACCTATCCCTATAAATCGCTAATTGATAATGGTATTATGATTGCTGCGGGCTCAGATTGCCCCGTTGAAACACCTGATGTAATTGAAGGACTACATGCGCTAGTGACTCGGAATGGATTCATACTTGAACAGTCCATTTCCATGAAAGAGGCTATAAAAGCCTATACCATTAATGGAGCCTATGCCAGCTTTCAGGAGGACATTAAGGGGACTATTAGGGAGGGAAAACTAGCAGATTTCGTGATCTTAGATAAGAATCCATTAACTGTTCCCAAGGAGGAAATAATCAAT
>CAZDJH010000328.1:0-5094 GCA_964505645.1 uncultured archaeon
CAACGCTTAGCGGACTCGTAGGAATCCCCGTCCTTTAGGGCGGGGAGACTTCAATCTAAAACCTTTATATAATTTTTAACGGCATATTAGCGAGGATTTTTAATATTATTGAATAACTTTGACCCCGCGTTCTTTTAGCTCTTGAATTATTTCCTCTGTTTTAGACGTACCAATCCGTTTGATATCGAGGGGATTATTCTCCACATTTAAATAATGAAGCTCTGGTAAATCCAACAGAACTTCTGGAATTAACTTTATATTATTATTATGCACATCTAACTCTTTCAGAGATTCTAATTTGCCAATCGAACCAGGTAGTTTTGTAAGTTCATTATCGTACAGTTCTAAATATTCGAGGTTAACAAGATTACCTATAGACCCTGGAAGGCTTGTTAGGTGACCTCCTTGGACAATCAGTCTCTTTAGTGGCGTTAAATTCCCTATAGATTCGGGCAGATTATTTAGGTCTTCTTTATATAAAGATAATTCATCAAAAAACGTGAGGTATTTCATAGATTTGGGATAGTTAGTTACTTTTTCCCAATCTAGACTCATAGATGTTAGCGATGAGAGGTTTCCAATCGATTCGGGTAAGGCTATAAGAGGATTCCCCCTTAACCCTAATCCATTAAGAGAACTTAAATTTCCTATCGCCTCGGGGAGTTCTGTAAGTTGGTTGTAATCTAAAGTTAGAGTTTTTAGCGATGACAAGTCTCCTATTGACTCGGGTAGGCTTTTTAGGTTATTTCTCTGCAGGTCCAACTGTTTTAGCGATACAAGAGTTCCTATAGAGCAAGGAAGATCTACCAGTTTATTTCGTTCTAGATCCATTTTTTCTAGATTCTTTAAATTTCCGATGGACTCGGGAAGAGTTGTTAAATTCGTATAGCTAATGCTCAAGTTTATGAGAGATTCCAATTTACCAATCGAGTCTGGAAGACTATCCAATTCCCCTCTTAAGGTCAGATTCTCAAGAGACTTCATTTTGCCCATTGATTCTGGGAGCCTTTTTAGATTTCCAGAACTTATCAGTAATGTTTTAAGTGAAGTGAGATTTGCTACGGAGTCGGGAAGAATTGAAAGTTTAGTCGCCCATAAATTCAAAAATTCAAGAGATATAAGGTCCCCCATCGTGGTTGTAAGGTTTTTTAATGGATTATGCCTTAAATCTAACTTATTAAGGTTAGCTAAATTCCCTATTGATTTAGGAATAGTTGATAACTCATTTCCAGTTAGGTCTAACTTTTTAAGAGCTCCAAGTTCTCCTATTTTCTCTGGAATATTCTTTAAGCCGCAATTAATCAGAATGATTATTGAAACACGATTATTGCTTACGGTGAAGCCAACGTCCTTAGAGGGGTTTACCTTATCCACTTTTAAGAGTTTTTTGGGAATGAGTGCATCTAAAGCTTTTAATACTTTCACATCATTTTCGGCAATCTTAGCACCTTGATATGATACCAACTTGAATTGTTTCGCTTTTTCTTTTGCCATTTGAATAATATCCGTAGCTTTTGATTTGAGGTCGAAATTACTCAATTGCGAAAAGATTGCTCGTGCTTGCTTTCCCAATTTGATGGAATCTTCCCAGTTTTGGGTATTAAACTTATTTTTTGCATGCTTCAAAATCGTTATTCCCTTACCCTTTTCATCAATCTTTAATTTGGCGGACTCTATTAGTTCCATTGCCTTTTCTTTAAGGGTATTACTATTCGACTTGATAAATTTTTTAATCGCCTGCTGGCCTAAAGCGATTCCCTCAGCCCAACTCCCATCATTAAACTTTTTTTTTGTCTGATTAAGTAATCGTTTCCCTGTCCTCTCTTCTTTTTCATTTTCTTGTTTTTGCTGCTTTAATCTTTGCGCTTCAGAAATTCTCTTATCTATGACAGTTAAAAGGTTGGGATCGAAAATCTCTTCATCACAAATTTTCCTTGCTTGTTGAAATCTCCCGATAGCCTTAGAATAATTTCCTTCGGATTGTTCCCGCTTTCCCAATTCAACATAATAATTACATCGCTTTTTAACTTTAGAATCTAAGGCTGTGTTTTCCGGTGATAATGCTGTTTTTTTAAAATTATATGGTTCTGCGGCTTGAGGTCGATCCGTTTTTCCAATTTCCCCCTTTTCGGATTGCTCCCACGTGACAAATTGATTTTCTAAATGTTCAATAAATTCATCCACTTCTCCAGAGGATATATTTATATATTCCCGGTCGATTTCAAAGCCAAATTTCGCCGCCCAATCAAATATTCTTTTATCAAAAGTATCTTGATCAAGACCTAATGCTCGCCGAATTCTTTCTAATTTCACACTTTTAGAAACGTGTAATATTTTTCTCAACTTAGAAAGAATTTCTTCGTTGCTCATCTTTTTATTGAAAATGATTTAATTTGAATATAATTGAATATAAGCAATTTTTAATATATAACTTTTAGGAAATATATTACTTAGATTTGACATAGACAATTACATAATAACTAAACAATAAAAAAAATAGGATTAAATATAATTTTATATTAAAATTAAATAACAAGCCCCAACTTGTTCATAATATATAATTGTAAGGGAAGTAATCCCTTATTACTTCTTTTTTTTAAAAATTAAAAAATTTGATTATTTTGCTATACAGAATTATATTCTGCTTACCAAATTTTGTAATAATGATCTATAAGATTAACTGCTGTATATTCGCCTTCATAAATGTCATCCCAATCAATTGAAACTCGCTGAGTTAGATCATGCCTAGCTAAATTGTTAAATGCTTTAGCAGATAACACAACTCCTCTCGGATTGGTTTTTGCTTTAGGTTTTTTCAGGAAATTTAATCCCATTTCCTCTCTAGTTTCTTGCAAAGATTCAATTGGAAAATAGTATAGACCACCCATTCTTTTTTGAAAAAGCATAACCATAATAGAGCATTCAGGATTAAAATTTTTATAAAATTCCATAGCCTTTTCATAATTTGCTGTCCAAATCAATTTAAAAGTTTTAGAAGCTGTTGTTTTTAATGAGATGGGTTCTTCAAATATAACAAAATCAGCTTCTGGTGTTTGAGGAGGTATATCATCATTGAAATCATTTTGAAATTGTTTTTTCAATATTCCACACATCATTTTTTCTCGAAGGGTTCCAATATCTGGAGATAGCTTTCCGTCTTTCATAAATGATTTGTTTAAGTCATCAATGTATTTGGGGAGTCTAGCAATCAATTTCTTTATAAATTCTTTATCTTTGAAAAGGTCAATCATATTATAGAAAGAGATGATCTTCCTTAATACAATTATATAATACTTCAATATTATATCAGTTTATTAATTAAAAAAATAATTTCTGTTTATTATGGAAGATGTAATTAGAAACGTTGCTGAAGAATTAGAATTAACGAGGAATAACTTAAGAGAATTCTTAAATACGTCATTTGAAAAAATTACAAAGAAATATAACTTATGCGAAAATTACCAAAGAAGAGGATCTAAATTTGGAACAGCATTTGAATATTGTTTTAAAATTATCATGGAAGAGTTTTTTCCTTCTATTCCAATAGTAGAGCAGCTAAATTACCAAAAGCTTGTATGGAGGGAAATGGAGCAATAGATTTTGCAGTATTAGAAGGTAAATTAAGCAAAAGAAATTTAATAGCTGCAATTGAAGCTAAAGGTTCATGTGATTATATTATCTGTAATGGAAAAAAAGAAGAAATATCGAGACTTGGGATGATAAGAACCGATACAGTAAAAAAAGCGATATCAAATACATATCAAGTATCTCAAATTTATCCAGATGCCCTATTTTTTATTGTTACAAGTCATAAACCAGAGAGCGGGAATGCAAAGTGTATGTGTGATCTTGCTGAAAAAGAATTAGTTGATAAAATTGTAGATATCAGCAACTATAATGATTTGGAGACTATGGTATCGATTATTAGTAAGAATATGGAATAAACCAAATTTTAAATTTTATCTTTTTTTTTATTTTAGAATTGATCGATTCTTTTCTGAGAAGAATATTCTGAGAGTCTTTCTCTTGCCAAATTTACATATTCCTCTTCTATATCAAATCCAATAAAGTGTCTTTTTGATTTTAAGGCAGCTAAACATGTCGTTCCACTTCCAACAAAAGGATCTAATATTACATCTCCTTTAAAGGAATAAAATTGTATCAATCTCTTGGGTAATTCTTCTGGAAATGGAGCTGGATGTCCGATTTTCTTTGCAGAAACTGCAGAAAATTTCCAGATCGATTTTGACCATTCAACAAAATTATCCTTTTTAATCGTGTTTTTTTCATTCTTACTCATTAATTTATTTGATATCTTTGAAAATACTAATATATATTCGTGAACATCTCTTAAACATGGATTACTTGCAGAGGCAAACGATCCCCATGCACACGATACCCCTGCTGATGCCCCTTTATCCCAAATTATTTCGCCACGCATGTGAAATCCAATATCATGCATAATTTCAATAATATATGAATGGAGTGGTATATATGGTTTTCTCCCTATATTAGCAATATTTATAGCAGCTCTTCCTCCTGGAACTAAAACCCTCCACACTTCTTTAAAAACTTCTCTTAAAAGGGTTAAATATTGTCGTAATGTAAGGTCTTCGTCATAATCTTTCATTACATTATAAGGTGGTGAAGTTATCATTAAATGAACTGATTTATCTGGAATATTATCCATTTTTTTACTATCTTTCAGGTGGATATGATCAATTACTTTAGTGGAAATTGTGTCGGAATTATCATCCGATTTAACTTTTTTTGGTTTAGTTATATTCTTGTAAAGCTTAGAATTATAGAATTTGGATGAATCATGATTTTCTCTTCTTGATACCCCGAATGAACTTGTTTCTGAACTATTTTCTTTTGAATTCATCTTAATTACTCTTCTATTTTATTTAAACATTTATATTAAAACTACTAAAAAATTATATTAAATATATGTCTCCATTATTTAAAATTGCTGATAATTTCTCCTTAATAAAAGAATTTTGAGTTAATATCTCGATTTACATTAACAATTTAGGGTTAATCAGTATTCAATGAAGTAAAAATTTTATTTTTTTCTCATGAATAGTGATTCAT
>CAZDJH010000329.1:0-5074 GCA_964505645.1 uncultured archaeon
AAATTAACATATAACATAAACTCTGCCCTTAAAATTATTTTTAAATGCTTTAAAATTCTACTTTAGGGAAAAGAGGAAAAATTCTAGGATTAATCTTATATAGTAATCAGATCTTCGAGGGAATCAATGACAATGTCGGGCTTAAAATCCCAGTCCTTATATCCCTCAGAATGGATATTCTCTTCCCGTTTTAAAAGGCATGCCTTTATTTTAGCGTGTTTTGCTGCGGCAATATCTACTGCCGAGTCTCCAATCATCAGAGCGTTGGAATTATTAGGGTTAAGGCCTAAATTATTCAACACAATTTGGATCCCTGCAGGTGAAGGTTTTGCGAACTTTTGATCTTGGCCATATCCCAAGGCAAAAATTTCTTGAATGTATTTTTTAAGATCAGATTGCTCAACAACATAATTAACAATATCTTTAGAAGTATTGGAAACTATTCCTAGCTTCTTTGTTGCCGTGTGTAACTTATTAAGAACGGGAGCAACATCTGGAAACAAGGTGACTTTTTCTTGATTAAGTAGTACTTTTCTCTTTTTAAAATCGACGGCATCAAACCGCTCCCAGAATTTATTGGGATCATCTAAATTTACTCCCCAATTCCGCAAAAGGCGTACATATAAGTCTCCGGAGTTCCAAAAGGTATTTCTTTCTGCTCTTGAAGGTATTTGCTTATCGGAAAAATAGGTGATGGTGTCAACCAATATAGAATCAAAATACTCCCAAGGAGTTGGAATGTAAAGTAAACTATTATCTAAATCAAAAATGTAACACGAAAACCTCATTTTAATCTCTTATTTCTCTTAATATAGGATAATAAATAAATGTGACGGTTAAAAATACCCAATATGGCCGAGGTTATTGTCTTCTTCATCTAAAGCGTAGGCTAACCCCATTTTTAAGACATTTTTTTCTTCCGTTTCATCCTCACTCGTTCCAGCAACACGGCTTTTAACAGGCTTTGCAACCTTTTTCAGTTCTTCCAACCTAAATTTAAAAATACCTTCACACTTATGGCATTTCACTGAGATAATCCTAATATGCTTATCTTCCTCATCAAATTCTTCTTTTGCTAAGGGTTCAAGTGATTTTCGGTCTTGATTGTCGCAATCTGGCAAGAAACATTGATCAAGCGAGATCTTCTCCATCCCACGTCTTGCTAAGGCCACAAATACATAGGCGGGTATTTCACGCCATAATCTTTTCTGTTCACTCATATTAATCAGAAACCTCCTTAGTTCTTAACTTTTTTCATTATCAAACAAAAATAATAATATAACGACTTCATTATACAAGATAGAACACAATTAGAATCTTCAAAATTAAGCATGAGTGAAAAATTCGAATATATTGCGGAATTAGCGTTGTTGGAACTTACCGAAGAGGAGAAAGAAAAATTCGCCTCTCAATTAAATCAGATTCTTTCGCATTTTACAAAATTAAACGATTTAGACACGAGTGAGGTCGAACCCACCCGCCACCCAATTGAAGGGCTAAAAAATGTATTTCGCAAGGACGAAGTTCATGAAGGATTAAGCCAGCAAGAAGTATTAGAAAATGCAGAACACACAAAAGATGGCTTTATTAAAGCCCCGCGAATCTTGAAAAAAGGGAGTTAATCGACTGTTTCTTTTTCTAATCTTTCTAATAAATCTATTGCACTTTTCATATCATTTAATGCTTTTTTTTGTTGCGCAGGATTTAGACCGTAAAAGACTTCCTTGAAATCGGTGGGTTTTTCTTCGAGTGCTACCTCATCCTTATACTTATCTACAATTAGCTCCGTAATATAACTATCATATCCTTGAAGTGCACCTTGAAGGGAGGGATTTTCTTGAATCTCATTCCATAATTCAAGAGTTTCCAAGGAACGGATCCCGATATCAATCCGAAACCAGCTCGTAGGAAAGAGCCTTTCGCGGTGAATTCCGTGTTCTATAATTGTGATGCAGTTCTCATCTATATAAAACTCAGGCTCTTTATCTTCTTGAAATACAATCCTATCATTCATGATAAAGAAATTGGCAGATTTTTTCGAAGAAATAATTAGTCCTGTCGCGAAGCCTTTAGCAAATCTTAGCACATCAGCAATATCCGCTATACTGGAGCCTTTAATCTGTACCTTGGCTTTGTTGGTCCCTTGAAAGGTGATATTAATAAACTTCTCGTCCTCCTTCTCTTGAATTAACTCCGGAAACCTCCGCGTGTCGCGACTTTTTTTGTGGGCTTCCATCAAGGTATTGATGAGCTCTTTCTCAAGTTTAAGCCCCGGAATCACGGTGTTTTGATTCATGAAGGCGTCAACCTCGAAGTCCCCAATTCCATAAAATAATCGATCATTTTCGATAATTCTTGTTAACGCGGTAATGATGGTTCCCACCAATGCTTCCGGGTCCTCTCGGATCGATTTGTATTCTTTTGTCATGAATGTATCGATTTGATCTTCCATTCCTATAATATCTTTATAAAACTCAGCCCAACTCATTTCTGTATAGATTAAACCCTCGTTATAGAGGTTAAATTGCTCGTCTATGCTTAGGATAACTTTGGAGCCGCCCAATTCAACTCCTTCCTTGGAGCTTGATGCTAAGAGCGCGCTGGGAGGGTCATAAAATTGTAAATAGATTCGATGTGCCATTGTTTTCTAATACTTTCTATTCTTTGATATTTTTTCTTATAGTTAAATAAATTGAGATTTATATTTATATTTTAGAATTTGAACACAATTATTAGAAATTATTTATATAATCTTCTAATAATCATTATTATCGCACATATTTCAAGGCATAGGAGGGATTCTCGCAATTATAGGGTTAGTATTATATCTGAAGCTAAAATCTTAAGAAATAGGGCAAGAAAATATCAATGAAAACCAAGGAAAAAAAATGTTTTAAAACTCGAGTTCTATACGATAGAATAATTAAGGATTTATAAAGAAATAAACCCTATTTATAGATTTTATTAACTTTATACCGATATTGGGAGTAATCACTTAAAATCTTTAAACACTTGGAGGGCGCATCCCAGAAATCAAATACGGGAAAATTGTGGCGAATAAATTTTTGATACCATTCAAATCGATAGGGCATAGGGCCCACATAAAATACGGGTAAGGAGTACTTTTTCATAAGGCGCTTTATAGGTCTAAAAACGGCTCGCTCAATCATCAAGCCTATTTGCTTCATTTCATTATCAATTTCCATTCCTGAATCTTCCATAGTTTTTAAAACATCATCAAAATCAAAGACTCCATAAACCAAAACCGCATCAACTTCTCCCGATTCCATCAAGATTTTGGGGAATGTTTTAAATAAATTTACAAAATCAGTATCGAATGTTACGTCTATGGGGTTCAGTGCAGAAGCAGTGTACGGTATCTTCTCTTTAATTTCAGATTCTAATCCTTTGCTAAATTGCGGCACAGTTAACCCCAAATTCTCCACAGTCTTGGTCATCATACTCCCGCTACCGCCAGAATCCGTTATTATTCCTACCTTTTTCCCATTCATAAATATATTTTCTTTTTGGGCAAATGAAAGGGTTCGGAGGTAATACAAAAACTCCGTAATTGATGTAGTCGAGATTATTCCCGTTTCTCTGAATACGGCATCATAGATTTTTTGGTTCCCCCCGATAGCACCTGTATGACTTTTAATGGAGCGGTCTGCAGCCTCAGAACCCCCCGCATAAATGGCAACGATGGGTTTATCCGGGGTTATCTCCTTAGCTAATCTCACAAATTCCCTCCCTCTCTTAATTTCTTCAATATAAAGTCCGATAACTTGGGTTTCGGGATCGTGCTTGAAATACTCAAGATAATCAATAATATCAATGTTAAGTTCGTTTCCGATCGATAATGATTTTCCGACTTTAACACCCCAATCTTGGCAATGCCAAAAGATATGACACGCAATAGTGCCTGATTGAGATGCGATAGAAATATTTCCCCGCTGAGGTGTTTCATAAATCCACATGGTATTAAAATGGGATTCCCTCACCTCGGGTTGATACCATCCATTATAAATTCCCAAACAATTAGGACCCACAAATCGTATATCGTATTGTTCGGCGATATCTCTTACCGTTTTGGCTAATTCCACCCCATCTTCACCAACTTCTCTAAACCCACCTGAGGTAATAATCAAGCGTTTAACCCCCTTTTCACCGCATTCTCGCATAACTTCGGGAACAATCTTCGGCGGGAGAATAATAAACGCTAGATCGGGGACTTGTGGGGTGTCAAGAACGCTTTTATAGGCCTTAAAGCCTTGGACTTCGTCTAATCGGGGGTGGATCGGATAAATCTCCCCTTCGAAGCCCCCCTCACGAATATTACGTAATTGCATCGACCCCATTGTCGTTAAAAGGTTATTATTTGCTCCAAACACGGCGATATTTCCGGGGTTAAGGATCTTATATAAAAAATGCTCTTTCGGGAGCATATTCTCTTTATTATTATCTGAATTGTTCATCTTAACCATCTTAAGTAATAAATATATATAATCTTAGATAAACTCAATGATAAGAATTATGCTATCCATTTGAATTTTAAGATTTATTCAAATCTATTAAGAAGGAAATCTAATAACTATAGTTGGGTTAATCCTTACCATCATATAATTCCACTAATTTAGGATGTTCGGAGCCGTCTGGGAGTACATAATCGGGGGAAACGTAGCCCTCCTCTTCAAATCTTTTTTTTCGAACGCAATTATTTCCTCCATTCCAACAATATTCTTCCACCCACTTTTTCTCAATTAAGCCCGCATCATACGCGCGTTTGATAGCAGAACTCTGATCATACCAGCGGCAATAATTTTTACTCATAGATGGATAAATATTTGGCATATTAAATAGGTATAAACTAATATCAAGGACTGAACTATGACAAAGATTTAGAGATAAGTGGAAATGATTCACAAAAACGAGATAATTGACTTTCATGATTACGTTGAGTTTTGAATTAATGAAAAATCGATACAAATGGATGTAACTACTGATAAACCCCTCCCGAAGTTGGGGTTCTATACTACCGAGGAATGGGATGGAAAAGCAGATATGACCCTTTGTT
>CAZDJH010000330.1:0-976 GCA_964505645.1 uncultured archaeon
TTGGACAAAATTCCATACGTTAAAATCCTTAAATATTTGGAGTGTTTCTGAGAAATCTGAACTTTTCAGTTGATCTCGATATAAAATAATGAAAAAGAACAATGTAAAACAAAATATTATTAATGAAATAACCCCTACTTCAAGAAAAAACTCAATAAAAGATATTTTTACATATGTAGTTATAAGGATGTTTGGAATGGATGAAATCGAGAATAAAGTACCCCCTATATTTACCAAAATCGCTTGGGTGAGAATATAAGGGGAAGGATTAATATTCAAAATTCGAGAGACCGTAATAGTTAGTGGAATTAAAATAATAACCGCCAAAATATTATTTAACACCGCAGAGATAAAAAGAGTAATAAGAGAAAAAATTACCAGGAGTCGAATTGGTTTCGCTTTTGATAATTTTATTAAATTCATAGAGATAAATTGGAATACTCCTGCTTCATGTGATATCGCAACTATGAACATCATGGCGATAATTAAGGTAATACTATGTAAATTTACATATCCGTCCTGTTGATTTCCAAAAATAAGATCAACAATTAAACTAAAATTATTCTTTTCAAAAAAAACCAATACAAAATAACAAATAAGCGCCCCTGTTAGACTGGCAACAGCACGATTTACCTTATTTGTTATGATTAAAACAATTACAGTTATAAAACTCAGCAATATAATTATAGTATTAATCATCATCACTATAATCTTGGACCCTCATTTCTTATTCTAATTTATAATTCTATTTCAATATGTCGAGGCTTAAAAAGTTATCTACTATAATTAAAAAAATATAAAAGAAAAAAGACCAGTTGTTCTAAATTTATGCTTAGATTGTGTGGTGAAGTACTTCCCCTTGGTAGGGGCTTAAATATTGAGTCTAAGGGTGGTGAGCGTGCTATAAATGCCCGTTTACTAAAAAACATGATTAAAAATTAGAATCGAAGAGAAATTAACTCTTTCATAAAAAAGT
>CAZDJH010000330.1:986-5064 GCA_964505645.1 uncultured archaeon
AAACTAATATCGAATAAAAACACATCCACACATTTGTATTTTCAAAAGCATCTCCAATATTCTTCAAATTATGGTGAAATAAGAAAAAAATAAGAAAAAAATAAGAGAAGATGTTATTATTGCGCAGTTTTTGCTCTGGAGGTTAAAGAACTACCAATCATTGCTTTCCCATCCTTGAATGATACAAAAGAATTCTCTTCAAGGAAGATTATCTTATGAATATCTCCCTTATTCACGGGAAACCCTTCGCTAATCCAACGGCCCTTCTGTTGGAATCTATTACTTATACATATATATCTCGAGTTAGGGTCGAAGAGCTGGGCGACCTTAATATATCCAATGACAGTGCAGACCTCTCCGAAGGATAAATTGTCAAATATAATTTTGGCTACTATTTCAGATGTCATACAATAATAATTCTGAACTTATCTATTTAAACAAAAATTAAAAAGGCTGGTTTTGTTTTACCTTCTCTCGTCGCTGTTTGATATGGGAATTCCTTAGTAATCTAATCTGACTATTAATATTTAATGGATAAAGAAAATTGTGGAATTTCTCTTCAGAAATGTATTTATATGAATAATTCACCAGAGCAGTTAAGTTTTCCCTGAACAGATTAGCGAGGAACAATATAAATAATTTGATGGGCTCTGTCCAAGGTGGTTAATTAGATTTAAAAATCTTTTAAGATATCAGCTAATAACAGTATAGGTTGCTATTTTTGACTTGAATGGGTGATAAAAGAATTTCTTAACCAAATAACCTTGAGCTTTGTAAGGTAGTTGTAGATATGAAAAAATATTGTGCCTATTATTACAAGATGGAAATAACATATAAAACACTGATTTAAAAGGGTGGAATTGCGTTTTGGGATAAAGGATTAAAATAAAAAGAGAAATTGAAAAAATAATAAATCAAAAAGAATATGAAAAACTTTCATACTTTAATCTTTTGGGTGGTTGATTCTCCTTATAAGCTATCATTTTCGCAATGTAATCCTCTTGAATTTGCGTCATGTCCGATAAATTCATTAGATTTTCTATCATATTGACGCAATGCTTTTTCTTAATGGGTTTTCTTAATGGGTTTTCTCGAGCTAAAGAGATCAGAGAGTAAATCCGGATCATCAAAGACTATCTCGCTAAAAATCATTAAACGATAATGCAATCATTGAGTTCACTGAGGTTTTAGATGAGATTGATGAAAATATACAACATCTTGAAATAAGAGCATTGGCCCTTTCGAAACTGGAACATTTTGAGTCATCTATAACTTTAATAAATAAATTAATTGAAATTTCTGGAAAACAAAATATGATTCTTGTCTCTCTTTTTGACTTTAAAGGGGAAATTTATAACAATAAAGGTAGCGGCGACGAAGTAATTAAAAATTATGAAAAAGCTTTGGAAGTTGCTGATAAAGAATATCCAATTCTAAAAGAAATTAGAGATCAACTAAAAAAAAAATAAAAGAGAGCGTTTAATAATCATTCATAGGAATAGAAATTAAAGAATATTAATAAAAGAATATTAATAAAAGAATAGAGAAATAAGGAAAGAAATAAAAATTAAAGAAATAAATAAGACATTTGTCGCTTAGCTACGTTTATAGAGAAATCGAGCCCAAGAGCTCACATCGGGCAATTCTACTTTCATACCCTTGCGCTTTCGAATATCTAAGATGAGTTCCCCCTCCATCGACCTCGGAACTTGCTCGAAACCTGAAAATTCGTAGCCGAAAAATGCCTTTCCTTGGGTCGCGCTGCGAATCTCATCGGCGATCCCGATGGTTTCCGACGCCGGAAGCTTGGCATCAATGAGTATATATTCTCCTTTAGGAATAACGTTATCAATTCTTCCACGATGTTGGTTAATTATTGCCAATACCCCAGATTCTGTACCTGTTGGGGTTTTGACATTTATTTTCTGCACTGGTTCAAAGAGGTGTGGGTCGGCATCCATCATCGCAAGAGATAGGGCCGCGAATGTCATACTAGCAATCTGGTTATAACCCGTGTGGGCGGGGTCCTCATGGATAGTCATATCCGTGAACACAGCCTTTATTCCCATCGCCGGTTCATTTGCTAAAATGCAAGAATCCACCCAATCCCTAAATGCTGCCGTCAAATATGATTTTACCCTTGTAAGGCGCTGGAGACCCTTCGTCCCGTTTACAAGCACATTTCCGCGATAGACGTCTACAACCTTTTTTGCGGCTTTTGAATCCCACCCGGCCTCCTCTCGCAGAATCTCTGCTCTGGTGGCATCATTCATCAAATCGGTGATTTTTCCTTCTTCCAGTAATTGGAGCGTTTTATCATCTAACGGTTCTAGATGTAATTCTACACGATTATGGGCATTCGAAGATTTCGTATGGAAATCCCTGCTAGTTTCTGTAAGTTTTTCCCGATAAACTATAAATGGCTCGCCGATATCAATTTCAACTTGGTTATTAATTCGCTTTGTTAAGATATCAATTTGCAGCGGGTCAATTCCAGATAAGATATACTCTTTACTCTCTTTATCTAATCTAAATTCCGCAGTGGGATCCGCCATCAACCATTTTTTAACCACCTGTCCCAATTTTCCCAAATCTTGCGGATCTAGGGGTTTTATACTCCTTGATACTACTGCCTCGCAAGCATAACTAATGCTTTCAAAAGAAGGAACAATTGTGACATCATCCTTGCTGTCAGGTGCCATTTCACTTGCAATAAATGTTTCTCCTGAGGGACATATAAACCCGTACAACGCAAAGAGATTTCCCGCTGGAATTCGATTGATATCCAAGATATCGGTAATCTCCATAACACCTAACCGCTTAATTCGCTGTGATTTCCGCTGGTTTACCAAATATATCGTATCGGCTTCATCAAGCGTTCCCGAAAATACTCTACCAATGAGCGTGGCCCGATAATTTTGCTTTGGGTCCAAAAAGATCTTGGTAATCATTCCCGTTAATGGACCATTTGGATCACTCTCCATTAATGCTTTCCCTAACTCAGAGTCAGGGTCTCCGGACCAGATTTTGGGAATCCTATATTTGGAGGCTGTGATCGGATCGGGGATGTGTTCTACGACCATTCTAAGAATAGGTTCATCTAACGGAAGATTTTTCCGTAGCCATTGAATATCTCCTTCATTATATTTTTCAAACACTTTAACGGGAGTATAATCATTATCTTTAAGGATCTGATAGGTAAATCCCCATCCGTGCTTAGCGGAGCCGATGGCAACTGAGTTATCAGAAAAATCAACGCCCCAGTCAGACCATTCGGGTCGCACTCTCTTAATTAGACCATTCACTTCCTTTGTTATTAGGTCAATCTTTTCATAGGTCTCTTCAGGACTTAATTTTAATTCGGAAATTAATCGATCAACCTTATTGATAAATAATACTGGTTTACAGAGCTCATTTCCCACAGCTAATTGGATATTTGTTTCTGTTTGCGTCATGACACCTTCAAGAGCATCGACTAAAATTACACACCCATCAGAACCCCTTAGGGCTCTGGATACCTCACCTGTAAAGGAAATGTGCCCAGGCGTATCATTGATCTGGAAAATATATTCTTCATCACCAGCTTGTTGTTCTGGGTCATCAAATGAAAGGAGTACGACTGATGTGAAGATTGTAATCCCTCTTTCTTGCTCTTCTTCGTCTGAATCAGTCATCTGTAGTTGACCAGCATCTTCCTCGCGCATTAATCCCGCTCTCCGCATTAGATAATCTGTGGCTGTCGTTTTTCCGTGGTCTATATGAGCCACGATTGAAAAGATACGTTTCTTTTCATAGGAGCCCTCAGTAATCAATTTGGCTATTGTTTCGGGATTTTTTACTTTTACCACTGTTCTAATTCACCATACTAATTTACTTTAAAATATAATTTGATTAAAATTCATTCTAAGAATAAATTCTAAGTTATTTCTGTAAATACTTTATCCATAAAAAATTTTATCAATAGAAGCAAAAATTCGTAGAATATTTGGCTTCAAATGGTCTTTTTGTAATCTTATGTGAAAGGTAATCGAGTAGATTGAACATAAAACTACAAAATAATGAAAAAGAAGGTTCACAA
>CAZDJH010000331.1:0-5063 GCA_964505645.1 uncultured archaeon
TATGTCATATATTTGCAATTAAAAGGAAAGGTAAAATGCCAGACAAACCAAATATTTTATAAATATGAAATAGCATTATTCATAATAAAAAAAGTAGTATAATAAGTAGTGTAGATAAATTTGAAAGATCTTTCACATATATTAAAGGAAAAAACACCGAAATCCAAGATACGGGAGCTGTTTGATCTCGCCGCCGGACGCTCGGATGTAATCAGCTTAGGAATCGGGCAACCGGATTTTCCTACACCCAATCCCGCAATAGAGGGTAATAAAAAAGCTTTGGATAAGAATATTACTCAGTATGCCCCTACTCGGGGTGTGCCGAAATTATTAGAGCAGATTAGCAAGAAACTGGAGCATATAAACGATATTCCCGTGAACCCTTCAGAAAACATTATCGTTACAAATGGGGGGAGCCAGGCCTTAACCCTTACTTTTGCCTCAATTTTTAATCCAAACGATGAGCTCCTGCTATTTTCCCCTAATTTCATATCCTATTTCTATTTAGGTCCGTTTTTTGGAGTGAAGGTGAAGGAAATCAAGAGAAAAGAAGATTTTTCTCCCGATTTTAATACAATGGAAGAACAAATTACCAGAAAAACGAAAGCAATCCTAATAAATTCTCCAAATAACCCCACGGGATATACTTTTACGCAAAATGAGATAAAAAGGCTCGTCCAAATTGTTAAAGATAACGATCTTTATTTAATCTCGGATGAGGTCTATGAGAACTACATTTACGATGAGGACCGAGAGCACATTAGTCCTGCCTCCTTGGAAAGAATGTTCGAAAGGACTATCACATTGAATGCAATGTCTAAGCTCTATTCAGCCACGGGCTTTCGATTGGGATACGCGGTCGCTCGGAAAGAAGTAGTCTACCTAATGGAAAAATATCACCAATACACGGTTGCGGGAACAAATCATGCGGCCCAATACGGGTTTATTGAAGCGCTAAAAATGGATAAGGGCTTTTTTGATGATATTCTCGAGCAATACAGGAAACGAAGGAATTTTACCTATGAGCGACTGAGGGAAATCGGCTTTGAGGTCGTTAAACCCAGAGGAGCATTTTATATCATGCCGTCCTTGGCTCCCTTTGAGATCTCAAGCCAAGAATTTTCCATGCGTCTCATGGAGGAAAAGGGAGTCGCGGTGGTGCCGGGAAATATCTTTGGCTCATACTCGGATAATAAACTGAGGATTTCGTATGCTACGGAACTGAGTAAATTAAAGGAAGCTCTGAATAGGATTGAAGATTTTATTAATACGCTCTAAAGGATAAATAGAAGTTAAAAAGACTATAAAAAAGTTATTGATATAAATCCACAGAAGGCTCCTTAATGTTTCTTGACTCCATAATTCTATTAGCCATTTCCTCATAACGAGAAATTAAATTCTTGGTTAAGGTGGATTTAATCTTGTCCAATGCCTTTTCAAAATGTATTGGCTCAATTTTATCCAGTCCATCCATTTTTTCCCGTATTGCTTGCATACCAGCCTCCCGGCAGAGATTTTCGATATCGGCGCCGCTATATCCTTCTGTTTCTAAAGCTATCTTATCCAGGGACACCTCGTCTGCTAAGGGCATGTACTCCGTATGTACTTCCAGAATTTTTTTTCTCGATTCTCTATCTGGGGCTTCAACAAAAATCAATCTATCAAATCGTCCTGGCCTTAGTAGAGCAGGATCAACGATATCTGGTCGGTTGGTACTCCCAATTGTGATGATTCCTTTTCTATTTTCAATGCCATCCATTTCCACTAAGATTTGGTTGACAATACTGGCAAAAGTATGTGTAGTTTCAGACCCGCCTCTTCCCGAGCTGATGGCGTCGATTTCATCGAAATAGATTATGGAAGGCGCTGCTTGCCTTGCTTTTCGGAAGATTTCCCGAATGGCTTTCTCGCTTTCTCCTACCCATTTGGAAAAGATTTCTGGACCTTTTATTGAAATGAAGTTGCATTCGCTTTCATTGGCGATCGCTTTTGCTAAAAGAGTCTTTCCACAGCCTGGAGGCCCAAATAATAGGATACCATTTAATTGCCGTATTCCAGCACGCTGAAATAATTTGGGAAACTTCAATGGCCATTCTACAGCCTCTTTTAATTCCTCCTTAATCTCATTTAGTCCTCCGATGTCATCCCAAGATATATTAGGAATTTCAACCATAACTTCCCGCATTGCAGAAGGTTCAGTAAGGTTAATCGCTTGCATAAAATCTTCATTCCATATATTTAATTCTTGTATGATATCGCTTGGAATTGGGGCATCTAAATCTATCTTTGGTAAAATACGCCTTAAAGCGAACATTGCGGCTTCCCGACATACTGCCATTATGTCTGCTCCTACAAACCCGTGGGTTATGTTTGCGTAATGATCTAAGTTAATGTCGGGTCGTAAAGGCATTCCTCTCGTATGAATTTGGAAGATCTCTTTTCTCCCCTTTGTGTTAGGGACACCAAATTCAATTTCTCTGTCAAAACGTCCGGGTCTCCGCAAAGCCTCATCTATTGAGTCAATTCTGTTGGTGGCGCCGATTACAATTACCTCTCCACGCCCTCTGAGTCCATCTAGAAGAGATAACAGTTGTGAAACAACCCTCCTCTCCACTTCTCCAGATGTTTCAATGCGTTTGGGAGCAATTGAATCAATCTCATCAATAAATATAATGGACGGGGCGTTCGATTCTGCATCCCTAAATATTTCCCTTAATCGACCTTCACTAGCCCCATAAAACTTTGACATTATTTCTGGTCCATTTATTGTGATAAAATGCGCGTTTGATTCTTGAGATACCGCCTTTGCCATCAGAGTTTTTCCTGTTCCTGAAGGACCGTAAAAAAGAACACCCTTGGGGGGGTCGATGTTTAAGCGATGGAATAATTCTGGGTGCTTTAAAGGTAGCTCAACCATTTCTCTAATTCGCTGTATCTGATCAGTTAAACCCCCAACATCGTCGTAAGTCACAACTCCCCCCGAAATATTGAGTACAGCAACTCGCTTATTCACTTTAATTCTGGTATTTCTCGTGATTTTAACGACCTTTCCAGAAGGAGTTGAATTCTCTACGACTAATCGTAGATTCCCAATCGTTGGTGATTCTTTATCCTTCATATTAAACGGAAACATTTTCATCAAATCTTTCATAGGATTTTTTTCATCGTCTTGCTTAATAAAACTTCCATAGACCTCAATGATGTCACCGATTACAACTGGTTTATCTATTAATTTACCTTTTATCGCTTCGGCTTGCTTCTTTAAATCAATATTTGGACGTGTAGGTGTTAAAATAAGGTTCTCCGCAGAATATACTTCTGCTTTTTTTAATTCAACATATTCACCTATCGTTGCTCCAGCATTTAGCCGTTGGATTCCATCAAGTCGTATTGCACCTGTTCCCTTATCTTTTATACTCGCAACTGCGATACCTGGTGTCTTTTTCTTTCCCCTAATTAATACTATATCTCCTGTATTTAACCCCATTTGCTTCATTACGTCTTGATCAATATAGCATAAACCTCTGCCGCTTTTATCCTTTTCTAAACGCTCTACCTTTAGCTTTAATTTTTCAGTTTCCATTTTTAGTCAGATTTTGTAAAATATTTTTGAATTCCTAAAGAATTAGAATTAATGTTATTCTATTCCTTAAAAAGAAATTATCACTTATTTTCTTTTCCTTTATTTTTTATAATTAATATGAGCACCCTTTAGATATCTTATATCCTCTGAATTTTGAAAAACAGGCTTTAAATTATTTTATATTCTGTTAATCAATATGGTTCAACTTTTTTGAATAGTTTTGACGTCTCTTTTGATGTATCGCGATTAAGTCTCCTTTCATCTGCTCAACGACTTCAGATGTTAAGGGATAGAAAAGGATCCAGATAATAAAGCCAAATAGGGCAAGCAATCCAGAGATAAACTCTATTGCTATGCTGACGCTCAGAAAAGCGCTAAAGCCTCTCAGTGTCGACCGCAACTTAACGCCAACATAAACTTACACAAATAGGGTCATAAGAGATGTAGGAGTAGATAAATCAACACTTATCATAGGTTTACTTAGAAAGGGCCCTTTTCCCGCATACAACCCCCCTCTGCGCTCTCCAGAGACCTTCCAGAAATCATAATCAATAACGTCGGCACGCATGGGATTATGAAATATAAAATCCCCCGGGATCTCTATAAATAACACAAAAAATCCAATACTCACTAAAAACTAAAGTAACGTAAAACATAAGAAAAAGGGCAATAGATACCCTAAGGCAAGTGCTCTTAGGATAAAACTTAAAGCCGTTTTAATCGAATAGATCTCAGCTAGCTTTATTTCAATTACATTTCTTAAAGAAAAACGATTTTGGAGGGAGATGCTTTTTTCTTTATAGAAGAGATTGTCATAAACCAACTCTTCTAAAGTGCTAAACATTATTAATTTTTTCTTTCAAGTATTCGTTAAATTTTTTCTTAATTTGAGTTGAGGAGATCTTTTTTTTTAAATATTTTTTAATAAAGTTCTTTCGTTCTGTGAGAATTTTTGACTTCAAGGCACTAAATTCGGGATTCTGTAGCAACTCTGCTACGACATTTCTCGTCAAAACATCCAATTTCTCATGATATCTTTCTTGATATTCTGGCTGGGGCTCTGGTTCCCCATTTTTCCTCTCCTTAGTCCTTTCAAGCTCATTTTTTACGAAAAAAAGGAATTCTTCAACTTTTTGACTAAGATTCTCTACAATCGACATATTAATAGTAAAATCGGGAGTATCCCACTCATATTTATTAAAATGATCGAATTTTTTATTGATTTTAAAAATAACGTCATTCGGAATTGGTTTCCCTCTTTCCCGATTCCATCTTAGACACATTTCCAAGGAGGTAGAAACATGAAGAATGAAAAATGAGGTATTTTCTTTTTGGGCAATCTCTCTGACATCGTGCCTCATGCTCGAATAATAGTTCAAATCATCACTGATTACAATATATCTCTTTTTTAAATAAAAATCTATATCCCTTAAGCTCTGCTTCCGAACGATTTGTTCCTTTATATGATCAAATTCGTTAG
>CAZDJH010000332.1:0-5050 GCA_964505645.1 uncultured archaeon
GGGACATTATTTCTTTATTAGAGCAGCTTGTCGAAGATTCTATTAAAAACGATAAGATAAATATTGAAGATATTAAAGTATACTTTAAAGAACTCTTACGAAACCCGTTAAGCTCCAATGAGATTGCATTTATATTGAGCAAAAAAATTGATAGAATAAAAACTCAAGAAAAAGATTTCCAATCAATATGGGATGAAATAGAAAATCATATTGATCGAATATACTCAACACATGGGACCCCAAGGTTAGACTTAAAAAAAAGGCTCAGAGAGTATGAAAAATCAATTATAGATACATTAATCGAGATCGGAAAGAGCAGGGGCGCGAATGAGACCTTTTCAGCGATAATCGGTTATCTTCTAACTCGTGGAAAGGTAAGCCAATCGGAGCTCAGAAAATTATCGGGGTTTTCACGGGGCGCGATTTCAGAAAACCTCAAGAAACTCGTTGGTACGGGGTTTATAAAAAGAAAGAGAATAGATGGAACCCGAACATACCAATATTCTCTTGGAGAAAACATGAAACGAATTGCAAGTAATGTGTCCTTTATTAAGGAAATAAAAGGTATAGAGGTTGAGAAATTTACACAGAATATGCGAAATAAGTTGAAAAGGCATTCAGATCATTCTGAGGCCGGATATCAACTGCTCTTGGAGAGATTAAATGATTTAGATGATTTTTCTGATATGCACCAAGATATCATTCAACAAATAAAACGCTCGGTTCTTGTAAGTGAAAAAGGTGGCTCAGAAAAATGAGTGAAGTTGATTTTAGTCAAGATTTGAAAGATTTTGAGGCTGAGATCATTCAGTTTATTATAAAATCCCAATTACTAATCGTAGAAAAGAGCTCAACTGCTGAAATTCTTTCCTACTTTATAACTCGTAAACGCCTTACCCAATCGGAAATAAAGGAATTAACTGGGTTATCCCGGGGCACTATATCCCAAGAACTAAATAACCTAATAGAAAGAAACGTAATTCAAGAGACAAATCCCAATAATTCAAAAATTATAGTTTATTCTATGGAGTCGGTAACGCTCGGCTTCATTAATTCCTATCTACATTCCATAAAGGATTATTTAAAATATAAGAAGCGATTTATACGGATCCAGAAGGACCTCGAGTCTAAAAAGGAGCAATTCCAACAGTTCGATGAGTTTAATGGCATATACCAGTTGACCAGCCTCTATTTGAGGGCATTTCCCGTGATTGAGAGCGTAATCGAAAAACTCTACGAAAAACGTGAACAACTGGAACGCCAAATCGAACAAGATTGAATAACTTTTTTTGCAAGTTTAAGTTAAGTTACTCATCATTTATGACATCGCCATCAAAAAAAGATCAAAGGGTAATGGTCTTTATCGATAACAGCAATATCTTTAGAGGCTTCAAGAAGTATAGCATTAAAGCCGATTATGAGAAGTTAAAGAAGATTATCGTAAATGATAGGACGTTGGAAGATATTTTCCTTTATGAGGGCATTGTATACCCGCTTAGTAACCAAAAGAAGCGCTGGTATAATGACTTGAGCAATATTAGCGGGATAAAAGTAAAGACAAGTTTTGATAAAAAGGTATCCCAGCGGCCTTATGAGAAGAAGATTGATGTGAAAATCGCCATTGATATGGTCTCACATGCTTATGAGGATTCCTATGATGTGGGGGTGCTCGTCTCGGGGGATGGTGACTTCCTCCCGGTCATTAAGAAGGTGCGAGACTTAAATAAAAAAGTAGAAATTTGGGCTTTCAAGTATTCCTTGGCCTATATTTTAAAAGAAGAAATTGGGGAAAAGGACATCTATTATATTGACGATATTTTAGATAAAATTAAAATAAATCAATAAGTAAATCTAATAATAATTATGAGCCAAATCAAAAAAGTTCTATTTGTGTGCAGCGGTAACACCGCCAGGTCTCCTGCAGCAGAATATTTAACCAAGTTTTACGCTCGCAAATATGGGGCAGAATTACACATCGATTCTGCGGGATTTTTTAATGCGTTTACCTACATGCAGCCAGAATCTGCGTCCTATTTAGATAAAAAAGGGATCGAACATGCCGATTTTACTCCCAAAACGCTCAATAAAACCTTATTAGAAACGCAAGACCTTATTATTACTATGACACAGCGGCACGTAGATCAAATCCTTGAAGAATACGGGGATTTACCCCGAGTTCAAGAGAATACCTTTAAGTTAAAGGAGTTTATTGGAGAACGCGGAGACATTATTGACCCTTACTATACGAATCAACAAACTTACATGAAAGTTTTAAGGGCCTTAGACGCATATACTGAAGAATTAGTTAAAAAAATTATGAAAACATAGATCTAATTTGAATGGTCATCTTGATAAAGATGTCTTTAGATTTTTAATGGGGAAGAATTAGAGAGTTTACATTCAGGCTATATTACTATTTACTTTAATTATCTTTTCTATGGATTTGACAACCCCTTTTTCCACCTGCCTCATCAAATTGTTATAGGTTTCTCGATTTAAGTTTACGGGGTCTTCAATATCGGCCTCCCCCGGGATTTCTGCAAATTCTAGGAGAAGATGAGCCTTTTCATGAACGTCGGGAATGGATTTGAACTTTCGCCGTAACCGCTTAATATGGCGCGTCTGCATAGCCAATATAAGGTCTTGCTTCTTAAGTAAAGGCTCATCCATAATTTTTCCTCTATGATTGCTTAAATCGAAGTTCCAATGCTCTTTAACATAATCAATCGTTTCTTCTTGGGCGGTTTTATATACATTAAAAAAACCCGCAGAGTCAAATTCTACATCCGCTAATTCCTCGGGGTATCGGTCTCTTTTTAAAGCTTCCGCGATCCCTTCCGCAGCGGGACTTCGGGCGGTATTCCCAAAGCAAATAAAAAGCACATTCTTGATCTTTTTTTCCATATAAACTCAAAAATATAAATGGTAAGACCCAAAAAAAAATTGGGAAATCAAAAAAGGAAACCTAAAAAATAATAGTAGATTAATATCTTAATAAATACATACAACTAATTATTCTAGTTTTGATAGTTGATAATAGATAATAGATAATAGATATAGGCGTAAAATTCGATGAAACTTAAAACAGATTTTCTAATTGTCGGAGGCGGGGTTTCTGGCTTAACATTAGCGATTAAACTTTCTCAATCTCGCCCCAATTCCCGTATTATCTTAATCACAAAGGATAAATTGGAAGAATGCAACACTGTATATGCTCAGGGAGGTATGGCTTGCGTTTGGAAAGAAGAAGACAGCTTTGAAAAACATATCCAAGATACTCTCAATGCCGGGGATGGACTTTGTGATGAAAAGATAGTGAGAGAAATTCTCACCCAAGTGCCCGAACGAATAGAAGAATTAATCGATTGGGGATTAGAATTTAATAAGAAAGAAAATGGAGGATATGATTTAGGAAGGGAGGGCGGACATTCAGAGCGCAGAGTTCTCCATGTAAATGATCTTACGGGAAAGCATGTTGAGAAGACGCTTATTAAAAAAGTAAAGAAGTGTGAAAATGTAGAAATCAAACAGAATAGGGTCGCAATCAATATTTATGCCCGTAATAAAAAATGCTATGGGGTTTATGTTTTAGACCGAGAAACTGAAAAGATTCACAATATCGCTGCAAAAGCAACTATTTTAGCAACGGGAGGTGCGGGAAAAATATATCTATATACATCTAATCCCGATATAGCCTCTGGAGACGGTATTGCGATGGCTTACCGGTCGGGTGCCGCCATTGCGAATATGGAGTTTTTCCAATTCCATCCCACTTGTTTATATCACCCCTACGCAAAAAACTTTTTGATTACCGAAGCTATGAGGGGTGAGGGGGCCGTTTTGAAAGATATCGAGGGAAATAGATTTATGAAAGATTATCACCCCATGGGGGAACTAGCGCCCAGAGATATTGTTTCAAGATCAATTGATGCCGAACTAAAAAGATCGGGAGATGACTATGTATATTTGGATATCGCATCGAAAAGGGATCCGGCATTTATTAAAGAACATTTCCCCGGAGTCTATAAGCAATGTCTGGAATTCAATATCGATATTACCAAAGAACCTATTCCTGTCGTTCCGGCTGCCCATTACTGCTGTGGGGGGGTCGTGGCGGGAATCAATGGAGCAACCAAGGTAAAGGGACTTTATGTTATTGGGGAATCTTCTTGCACAGGTTTACATGGTGCCAATCGTTTGGCAAGTAATTCCCTCACCGAAGGATTAGTGTGCGGACATAATTGCGCTAAAACGCTTGCAAAAACAATTGATTCATTTAAGATAAAGGAATTTGAGCCGTGGGAGCCAGGACACGCAATCCCATCAACGGAAGCGGTCGTTATAACCCAAAACTGGGAAGAGATACGACGCTTTATGCAGAATTATGTTGGGATCGTTCGCACGGATAAGCGCCTCCAGAGAGCAAAGAAGCGAATAAATTTAATACTGGATGAGATAAACAGATACTATTGGGATTTTAAAATCGAGAAAAATCTTATTGAACTACGCAATCTCGCAACGGTGGCTAAGATCATCATAGTCAGCGCCATTTCAAGGAAAGAGAGTAGAGGAATCCATTATAATGTCGATTATCCCGAAAGGGCGAAGGTGGCACGCCCCACCGTCCTCGAAAAACCATGGTAAGTGCCTCATTTCACATTAAAAAATTAGGGTCGAAAATATTTGGTTTTTCAACTTTAAATTCTTGGAACACAATTAATACTGGAGTTCCAGAAAACATTAATAACAATAAGCGTTTCAACAATGATATAACGACCCAACAAGGATCTATGGGGGCAATAATCTGTTGAGATATATTTCCAACGCTAAATAGATGTATCTTTTAAATATTAAGACTCTCTCCATTATTTATTACCAATTTCTTTCTATTTAATACATCTAATTATATAAAAACCTTTTCTTAAAAGAGTGGGTATTTTATTTCCTAACTTTTTTAGAAAATTTTTTTAACAATCAAATTTTTTATCAAGAATATAAATTAATTTTTTTTAGAATAAAAAATGATTAATAAAAGACTTTTAAAAATAGC
>CAZDJH010000333.1:0-5047 GCA_964505645.1 uncultured archaeon
TAACATAAAATGTTATTATCGAATAATTACTAGTTTATCGTAATACTATTGATTACGTGATATTAAAATTACAACTTTCTTCTATTGTAATTCAAATATTTTATTAAATGGCTAGTTAATCAATCAATTCAAATTTTCTTTTAGGCCATTTAAATTCAATGTATTGATCCTCGATGAATACGAATCCATCGCTCTTTATGGCGTGGTAGTTCAAATCACTATTTTTAGATAACTATTAAACCACATCGTTCTTTAAAAAGTTTTTCAGATTTTTGATAATTTGTAAGGTATCTGAATCTCTCTAGGATAGAAACATATAAATAAGTGAATTGCATATTCTTTAATAAGGATCTAAAAAAAGGTGTATTAATATAAACGTAATAGAATATTTTAAAAACAAAAAAGATGAATCGATTGAGGAATACGAAGGGGAACGAGAATTCTCAATAAAAACTCAGAATGAAGACGGTTCTTTACGACTCCAAGAGACAATAGAAGAAGTTCCAAGTGACAATAGAGTGGATAAATTATCAAGAAATCAAATTTTTGGGGATAGTGAAAAAATCGATGCATTAATAAGCGAAGCAGCAGAAATGCTTGGTCTTCAAAATCAAATAGATCAAAAATCGAAAAGAGCACTGTTAAAAAATAAAATCTTTAGGGTTTTTTTATTGATTACAGCTTACATGGACTGCTTTTTGCTCGGTTTTTACGGAAATACCTTCGCACTAACAATCAACAGCCTTATGGGGGGAGTAATTGCATTGGTCGGTCCAACGGGAAGTGGGAAAAGCCTTGGGGCCACCCTATTTGCGAACTTTATGACAGATACCTTATATGATCCCATTAGCAAGAAAATGATTGTTGGTGATGGAAGCGATGTCGGATTCATAGAGTTTACAGGAGAGATCAAGGCAGAAAGTATGGGGATTGTACAAGAAATCATAGAAACGGTGGAGGAGTCCGAAAAGCGAATTAGAATCGTAGAGATTCTGGATGGTCCAATAACCAAATTGTATTGTGTCATTGATGAATTTAATCGCATAGACAGTCGGGCTTATCCAAAGGGACTATTCAACATTCTAGGTGATAAACGCTACAATGGAAAGGATTTACCCGTACTAGCCTTTATTTTAACTTTTAACAAAGGCATAAATTATCAGATAAATGAGCTGGACCCCGCAATTATTTCTCGTATTACCATCTTTAAGGAGACACAATCATTTAATCCCGCCAAGCTTAAACGGCTTAGAAATCTCAAAGGTTTTACGACACAAGAAGTTAGGGAACTTCGGCTCAATAAGGAGGAAAAGCGATTACTAAATTACATAACGGAGAACTTTCATACTATCGAGATTCCTGAAGTAATTTATGATTGTCTCAACGATCTATATAATCCGATTGAGAAATCATTGGGCAAGAAAAAAGACCACTTCTCGCCAAGAACTATGATTGATATTCTTGAATGCGCCCAGGTTATTTCATTGATAACTCATTTAGCAAAAAACACGAGTTATATAGAGAGAGATGCGCCTTCCCCAAAGGTTTCTTTACAAGCGCTCAAAACAAGTACCGACCTCATATTAAAGGGTAGGTTTCAATATTTAGGTGTTGTTCCCGATTACGGCGACTTGACTAAAAAAATCTTTTCATTATATTTAAGCGCTCCTGAATTTATTTCTTCCTTTAAAGATCTTAAAGATTACATTGATTCAATTGAAATACGTTTTTTAAACAATCAGACCACCGAGGGAATTAAGAAATTGGGTCATGCATTTGTTGGAAAGTTAGAACTAATTATAGATACGTCTAGAAAGCTCGGAAAGGAATACAATCAAGAAATTTTAGGTAAGAAGATAAGCGATAACCTTTTAAATCCCCTCTCAGATTTGGTGGTTCGACTACCCAGATTGGCCAATTGGATTTTACTCGAGGTTAACGAAGCACCTTCTCACAACTATTTGCGGGTCAGAATGGTCTTTCTGAGGAATATATTAAAAGGCATCGAATATGTTATTAAAAATCGTGTGGATCGGGAATTTATTAAATACATACCTCAAAACAATGCTAAAACTGCCTCCAAGTATGACAATGAAACGAAAAGCCCTTTAATACAACTAAGAGACAATTATAAAGACTTTATTGAAATATTACACAGCAAGATGCAGCGATTTTTCCTCTTTTCTTTTCAAGAAAGAAGTGAAATGAATGCGTTCTTGGATTCACTTGCGGAAGAAGAAAAGAGATTCGTGAGGATTACTAACACCTATTTGAGCCTTAAATTAGATTTTATGAATTTTGCTGGTGCCGATGATTTTCCCCTTTTCAAGTCGATTATAATAAAATACCTACAATTCGGGATCCCAATCGATGATCCTGAATTTTTATAACCTTTTTTTTATAATCCATCTCATATTAAATTAAAGTTAATCTAAAAGGAGGTATTAGAAAGAATGCTAATTAAAAAGCATAGGGTAATGCGAAAAAGCGAATATACAACAGAGGAAACTGTTTTAGAATCGCATAAGAAATTTATTGTGGAATTAATATCGCCCAACGGCTTTATCTCTAAACATCTTGGGTTATATCAAACAGCTGAAATTAAAGGAGTGTATTATATTCCGAGAGGTTTAAACACAAAAACCCAGAACGGGCCGATATCTGTCGATTTAAAAGAAAAGGTAATTTATTTTAATGATGCAATAACCCATTATTCGGAGCAAGGAATCATCGGCCTGGTTTTACACGAGTTAGGGCATCTAATCATAAGTCCCAAGGATTATCAAATGGTTCAACAACTTTACAAAGATATTAATGTCCACTCATATATTCAAAAAAAGATCTTAAGATTTACAATTAACTTTGTAACTGATTATGAAGTTGAGAGCTATCAAATCAACACTTATGAGGGCTTAAAACAATATAAACGACAACAATTTATTGAATCTCACGGCCTTAGGAAGAAACTAAAAGAATCACTTAATATTAAGGAGCAATCTATTGTTAATCAATTACTTGATTCGATTCTTTTAAATTATTCCGTTTATTTTGAATCGGAGATAAATTATATGGAGCTAGACCCCGACCTCCATGAGGTCGTGAGCCATCTGAAACATATTTTAGATAGCGCAATGATAACCAAAAACAAGATCTTAGACATATATAACTATATCACCAATTTAGAACCTCCGAAGGCAGAAGATCCCGAATTTATGCAGAAATTACGTAAATACTTGAAGTTATTCAAAATCTTTCCGTTTTTACGCGGAAAAATGAAGTCTGTGCTCCATGATAAAACTTGTAGAGAAAGTCTTCCCAAAAAATATCGAGACTTCATAGAAATGATAAATAATATGAAGTATAGAAATACTTCTCCCGTAAATAAAACACGAGCGAGGGAAAAAGAGCCACTTGTCGATGATGAAGAAATAAGAGATATCACGGAAATGGTCAAAAAAATTGGGAAGATATACGTTGATCCCATAGATGAGGAAAATAATGAATTATTGGATGATCTCATTCCAATCATCCTTTTAGATACCAACTATTCCGAAAAGATACCCCCTGCTTTTGAGATCTCAGAGGAGATAAAGTCGGTGGCAAATCCAAATCGCAAATCAAAGCTAGATGAGGATATAGAGGAAAAGCTTGATAACGCAGGGATCCTCTTGGAGGAGGCAGAATTGACCAATGAAGGTAGGGAGAATAAGTCAAAAGTCGGAATCATTCAGACGAGAAATATCCATGAGCTAATCCAGAATTTCGGAATGAATGTCCTATTCTCATTCTTTTCACAATTTAAAGCCCCTTTTTACAAGGATTTAATTGAATATGACCCTACAATTGATGATACATTCTTGATTGAAATGGACATCAGCGGCTCTATGAGTGAAACTCAACTAGACAGTTGCAAGACAATTTGTACTGCCTTAATTCAACATGCGGTCAAGCACCATTTAGAAATTGGCATCATACCCTTCGAAAGTTTTACTGAACCGCTTTTAAACGAGGAGGGATCTCTATTTTGGGATAAAAATTTTTATGAGTTATTAAAAGGTCTTATGCAACTCCGTCCCAAGGGGGGAACTAGCTTTAACAATGCCTTTAAACTAGCATCGAATGAAATTATTACCTTCCAAAAAGAATTTTCGAATCAAATCCGTTTCTTATTCTTAACTGATGGGATAGCGAATATTTCTGAAGATACTAAGGATCTTTTAAAGAAAATCGATGCCAAACGCGTGAGATCCTTAATTATATATATAGGGGCATCCCATAATGAAATGCCTGAAGTTCTAAAGGAGATTTCCTCGATATTGTCCGCGAAACTTTTAAGAACGGAAGTTTCCAAGGATGGTTCAGTGAAAATTATACGCGAATTTTTAAAATAAAAGCTTTTTCTTTTAATCTTATTTTATTTTATTCACTTATCTTATCTTATCTTATCTTAGCTTTTCTTATCGTATCTTATCTTATCTTATTTTAATTCGTAGAATATATATAGACGTATTACTATTATATTTCTTGATAATAAGGTTTTGGTTTACTTATATTGATTTTATATTAGTTAAGATTTAATTATGCCTGATGGAATAATATTAATGAAATGGGATGAGCGTTCCGCAACGGAGATCTTATTTAAATATCCGCATGATAAAAGTTTAGAGATCTCGAATAAAACATTGCTACATCTATTAAATTTACATGGTTTCAGTAAGAAACCTGGACTTTCTACTTTAACTGTGAATATGATTAATCTTATTACTTATTACTCTGGTCTTGAGAGCGGATTATTTGTAATTTTAGTTTTGAACATGTTGGAAAATCCAGAAGAGTATGAAGGACGTTTTAAACGAGTTGCCCAGTGCATTTTAGATAAGGTAGATGATGAGAACTATAAAGAAGTAATTCCTCCCCTTTACAATAGGATTGCTTGAGACTTTTAAAGAAGAAAAGTATTAAATTTTTGTTTTAAGGAGGAACATATTTAAATTCGTGAATTCGCAAAATTAAGTGTTTTTTCGAACATCACAAACCTAAAAATGGA
>CAZDJH010000334.1:0-5031 GCA_964505645.1 uncultured archaeon
ATAGAAAAAAAATAAAAAAATTATTTTTCAAGCCTATTTCTGATATTTTCAACCGTTTTTTTGAACGCTTTCGCGCTTTCTGAATCAGGATATTTGATAACAAACGGTAGTCCCTGATCCCCTTGCTGACCGATCTCTATTTCGAATGGAATTTGACCCAAGAGTTCAATGTCAAAATCCTCTGCGGCTTTTTCAACTCCGCCTGGAGGGTATAAGTCTATATGCTTTCCGCAATGTGGACATTTAAAGCCCGACATATTTTCTACGATCCCCAAAACATTCCTTTCCATAATCTGGCTCATCCGAATCGTCTTTCTGGCGTCTAATAGGGCTACTTCTTGCGGTGTTGATACCACAATGACATGTTCATCGGGAATTAGTTGGAGAATGTCTAAAGTCTCATCGGAGGTTCCTGGAGGCAAATCAAACACGATATAATCCAATTCTCCCCATCTCGCATCGCCTAAAAACTGGCGAATAGCGCCCATCTTCATTGGCCCCCTCCAAATGACTGGAGTATCTCTATCTTCTGTTAAAAAACTCATCGAAATTACTTTTATATCTAGAGGCCCGTTCACAGGATAAAACTGATTGTCACTGGTGTCGACCCTTGGTTTTAAATTGTCGTCAACCCCTAGCATTTTCGTTACATTAGGTCCCGTGATATCCACGTCCATAATTCCAACGCGCAATCCCACACTTGCTAAGCTCATTGCAAGATTGACAGCAACGGTGGTCTTACCTACGCCTCCTTTGCCTGAAATTACAACGAGTTTATGCTTAATCATTGCCATATTCTCGTCAATTCGCTTTTTTCTCTGCTTCATCGCCTCTTGCTTTCCCTGTTCAGCCGTTTTCTTTACATCAATATTATCAGGAATTTCTTTTTCTGTCATATGTTTTCTCACTTCTTATGGTTAATATTATTAATGATTTTTAATTTATTTCTTTCCCTATTTATTTATTAACGTATTCTGCTCTATTAGTTTACTGCTAATAGATTATTTAAGATCTCTTCAATTTAGTTATGATGTTTAGTTTGATCTGATAAAACGTTTATAAAGCGTAATCATGCATGTCCATTAAGGTTCATTAATGCTAATTATTATGAATACTTATTCACTAAAAAACCTTATTTAAATAAAATATAAGTTCTAATAAACAGATAACAGAAAATGACATATAAGCTTCAAAATTTACCATTTGTAATGCGATTCTAAGATTGGGTAAAGTTGATATCATTTTTATTTCAAGTCTTTAAGAAGGTCTAATAATTCGCTCTCATGAGTTTCCCAGATCCTATCCACGGTCTTGCCGATCATTTTTTTTACTACGGGTTTAAGCACGGGACGTTTCATAATCCCTTGCACCTTCAAGGTAATTTTCTCGGTAATTAAGGACTTTATGGTTTCTTCCAATGACTTGTCCTTAGATGCATCGCTTATAAGCTTCTTAATTGCTTTTACGGCAAAATCTTCTGCTTTATCTTCAATTTTATCGCGTATTTTCATATTTCATCTTATTTGATAAGATTGTTATATTTAAATTAACAATAATTTCCTATTAAAAATCAAGAAACGATTAATATCTATAAATGACCGTAGGAGTTATAAATAAGTCGAGCGATCTTGAGGAAGGCATCATCAATATTATCATTGGTCTTTGCGGATGTCTCTAAATAATATGTACTATTTAATTCCTCTTTCATTTTTTTCCCTTCCTCCATCGATATTGGCCTTGGATCTTCACTCCTAACCAGATCTAGCTTGTTTCCAATAAGGATGTTTGGTTTGAGACCTATGGAGTTTTCGATCTCATTTTTCCACTTTGTTAAATTCATTAAAGAAAAGCGCCGTGTTAAGTCGTAGGTATAGATTATTGCTCCCGCTCCTGAATAGAAATTAGGACGTATGCTATCGAATTTTGGTTCACCGCCGAGATCCCAAATCTGAAGCGTGATCTTGACATTTTTCTCCGGAAATTGCACCCGTTTGATAAATAGATTGGTTCCAATAGTAATTTTTGTGTCATCTAAAAAAATATCCTTGATATACCGGGTCACGATGGTTGTCTTGCCCACACCACCGTCCCCAACTATGCAGATTTTATAGGTATGCTCATTCCTCACTTCTTATCAACTTTAGTTTATGCTAATCGCAAATAATTTGACTTATATATTGCGTATTATAAATATAATATTTAATATTTATCTTTGTTGATTATAAATAGTATAACATTCTATGAAAAGTTTTCCAATGCATAAAATGTCTTTCAATAATATCGATTTAATTTTGAACTATAATGTTTTAAAGGGCGATGGATTCGTAATTCATCGGAGATTGCTGACTTACCCTCAGTCTTACATCCCCTCCAAACGCTAACCCCCATAGTCCCTACGGTTGGTGATGAACTTGGGTATCATTCATCATTCTTACTATTACTCCCTACGGTTGGTGATGAACTTGGGTATCATTCATCATTCTTACTATTACTCTATTCCATTTAACTATTATACGGTCTTGAATTAATGAGTTATTAAATGCGACCCAACAGCGCCCTAAAGGTCGGTGCTTTCTCGCCAAATAGTGGTAAAAATTAAGTTTATCCTCTATTATTTAGATTTAAAATGATAATTTTCGTTGAACAAATAGTTTTCTCACTTATTAATATTGTTTATTGTATAGAAGTAGTGATTTTCGTTATTGATTCAAAAAATTGATGATGAAAAAACAATCATTAAGAGCTAAAAAAACTAAACGTTAATATGTAGATAAAATAATTATTGAATCTCAAAATAATTCATTTTTAGAATTAATTTTAAAAAATAAAAATAAAATTTTTATAGAACCTTAACTTATTTTATATGTATATTGAATCATTATTCAGAAAAACTATATATAAAATTAAATATTTAAATATATGAGGTTAAAAACACATGACAATAATAGGTATTCCTACTTTCGGCAATGGGGGCTTAAATGCTAACGTAAATCCGCGATTTGGCCGATGTCAATCCTTCACATTTGTTACGGTTAAAAATGAAGAGATTGAAACGGTAAAAACGGTTCCGAATTCCGCGGCAAATGCGATGGGAGGGGCTGGAATTCAAGCAGCTCAGATAATCGGAAATAATAATGCATCTATCGTAATCGTTGGTAATTTAGGACCAAATGCCGCTCAAGCCTTAGGATCCCTCAATTTGACCCTATTTCAAGCTCCAGCTCAACAGCTTACGGTTAAACAAGTAATTGATTTATACATTGAGGATAAACTCAATAAAATTTCAGATGCTAATGTAGGTTCTCACTATGGAATGGGCGGTGGACGCGGCATGGGCGGTGGACGCGGCATGGGTGGCGGAGGAAGGCGTAATCTTTAAATTACTTTATTTAATACAATCTAAGTTAAACTATTTTTTATTATAATGTCAAATAATAAGAACCCATCAATTATAACTGTTACTGGAGGCAAAGGAGGCACCGGGAAAACTTTAATCGCTGTAAACCTGGCCACTATGTTTAAGAATGAAGGAAAAAAGGTATTATTAATTGATGGCGATGTAGAAAATCCAAATACCTATTTACTATTAGATGGAAAGTTGGAAAATAAAGAACCCGTCAACTTTTTTAAACCACAAATTATTGAGGAAAAATGTTCAAAATGTGGACTATGTGCTGAAAATTGCGCCACAAACGCACTTTTGTATATAAACGGACAAGTTCCAAAAACATTTTTGAACCTATGTTCGGGTTGTAAGTTATGCTACAAGATATGCCCCGAGGAGGCTATCGAAGAGGATAGTAAGGTGATTGGATGGACTTATCAAACCTCAAAAAATAATATAGACCTACTCGTTGGGGAATTAAGGCCCACTGAAGCGCGTTCGGTTGCTATTGTTGAGGCTCTCCTCGATAAGCTCGATAATATCTTAGAAAATGAGCCAAATAAATATGACGTAATTATCTTGGACACGGCTCCAGGGGCTCATTGTGATGTAGAAGAGCTATTGGGTAAAGCGGAAAAAATAATTCCGGTTACGGAGCCAACCAAGTTTGGTAAACTAGATCTCTTACGAATCATTGATCTCATCGAATTAATAGGCATAAATTATAAAGTAATCGTAAATCGTTCTTCCTTATTAGGTTTTAGGGATAAGTTTTTACAAGAATTAGATGAGAAAAACATTGAAATCTTGGGAGATATTCCCTTAGATGATGAGATTGTGAAATCATACTGTCAAGGCGTCCCCCTAATGGAGGAGAATGGTAAGTTTGACAGGAAAAGTGAGGGGTATAAGGCATTTGAGGAAATTTATAAAAATCTGAAGGTATGGTTGGAAGAAAAAAACGGAGGTAAAGAATAATTAATGATACCTAAATCAGTAGGAATAATTTCGGGAAAAGGAGGTGTTGGAAAGACTTCTCTTACTGCTTCCTTAACGAGTCTTGCTAATAAAGATACGGAAATTGATCCCATTATTATGGATTGTGATGTAGATGCTCCAAATTTAGCAATAATTCTTCCCGCAGTAAACGATGATGAAATTGATGTAAAGGATACCTACACTACCTTAAAGGCAACTTTTTTGGAAGAAAAATGCGTAAATTGCAAAAGGTGCGTTGAAGAGCAGTTTTGCGAGTTTCATGCATTAGATTGGGATGAGGACAAGAGCGTTCCAGTTATCGATAAATTAGCTTGTGAAGGATGCGGGGCATGTAAGGTGCTATGTCCGGAGCACGCATTCGAAATCTCTCCTGTAAAAAGTGGGGAAATCCTTTCTTATAAGACGAAAATTGGGCCGCAACTAATATATGGGCGAACGGTACTTGGAAGCACCACCTCTGGCAAGTTGGTATCGGAAACGAAAGAATTTGCTAAAGAAACCATAGATGGCAATAATGCTAATCTTACCATAATAGATGGACCTCCAGGGATCGGCTGCCCCGTAATTGCCACGGTCACCGGTTTGGATTATGTGATCACTATATGCGAACCAACACCATCCGGACTTCATGATGTAAAGAGAGCCAT
>CAZDJH010000335.1:0-5006 GCA_964505645.1 uncultured archaeon
TCTTCCACATACATATATATTTTAGAGGCATTCTTAAGAATTTCCCTGTCATTAGGGATATATTGTATAAATTTATCGCTTGAAACGAATACGATTTTAATTTTTGCCCTTGAAGTTAATACATTAAACCTATTTAAGTCATAAATAAACTCTTCTTCCATCTGTAACTTATCCTCATCCGATAGCCCAATTGAACATATAATAAAATCACGATCGGACCCTTGAAACTTTTCTACTGAATAAACCGTGTTTTTTAGCGATTGCATTAACTTATCATGAGCTAGTTTCGTGGAAGATTTAAATAAATTAAATATTTTTCTTATGATGGTGCGACCTTGAGCGTTATGTGGAGCAACAATGCCGATCTTTTCCGACCAAAATTCATTTTCCTCCTCCAGATTAGAAGGATTTATCATATTATAATAACCTTCAACAATCTCTGCTACAATTTGGGCCTCAAATATGCTAATCCCTATTTCAAATTGTTCCTTGTGGATAACCGAACATACCACCCTTTCGGGAGTTAATACTTCTTTTATCCATTGTTTTTTTAAATTGTTTATATTACCTTGAAGGTGAGCATTGGCATTTCGCTTATAGGCTGTTATTCTTTCATAAAGTCCTAATAAAGAGGTGAATTCGACTATGTCCTTGTGAGAACGGTAATTTACTCTTAATTGTTTTTTTGAAATATCATGACCCTCAACATAATAACGGAAAATATTATCTAAAATTAATTCAAGATTCTTAGGTGGTTTCTTGACTCTAACAGGGGGTAATTGATTATGATCTCCAACAACGACTATTTTAGTAAGGGAATCTGAAGTTATCTCATTATTTGAAAGATTTAGAAGGTTCACGAGGCCTTTATTGGTAATTTTCTTTTGAGGGGTTATTTGAGCGGGCTCTTTTAAATTCATTTTAGGTTTTTTAATAAATTGAAGACTTGACATGAAATAATCTGCCGGCAACTGACTTGCCTCGTCCACACATATCAAATCAAAAGCAAAATTATCCTCAACTCGAGTAGTCAGATGGTATAATTGATGGGCATTCGAAAAAATAATATAATTTTTTTCTAAGTGCTCTTCTAATAATTTAGTTGGAGTAAGAGTCCTACTTTTCCCATTCCATTTCCATGTACTCCCATTTCTCACGATATCGTCAACATTCCTGCATCCAGATATCATCTGAACCTCATCTCGAGTATCAGAGCGAATGAAAACCATCTGTAATTGCGAGGCAGGGGTTTGATTTCCCGAATCATCCTTACTCTTTCGAATTTTCTTTATTACAACTCTTAATGCCGCATAGGAAAATGAAGTAACAAGAATTTTGACTGATTTTCCTTCTTTTTTTCTTCTAATTACATATTCATCTATCAAGGCGGCAATAGTTTGGGACTTTCCCGTCCCCGGAGGGCCCAAAATCGCAGACATTACCTTGCTCAGCGAGTTTAATATTGCCTCTTTTTGTGAATGATCAGGTGGAGGATTAACTTTCGTATACAATTCTTTTCTTTTTAAGGGTTTTGTAAAAGATTTCAAGAGAAATGGGGCAAATAAATAAATTGATGGTGTTGAAAAAGACCACTTCTTTGGCCACTTTAATTTGGGGGCACTTCTTAGATCCCATAAGAATGCTAAACGCGCTCCAAGCCAAGAGCGACCGAAGTTCTCCCTTTGTAATAAACCATTATTATTATCATTATATAATTTTTTTGACCATGCATCCATAGAAAAGGGATAAATAAACCAATCTTGGTTCCTTTGAATCTTGTCAGCGCCATCAAAATTTTCAAAAATATCAACTGTGGTAGGTTTTGTAGAAACTCTATTTGCTTTAATTGAAGGATCCCACCGTATCTTTTTAACGAAAACAATCCATTTAAAGACTCTATTGTCAAGCTTTAATCCCCTTTTGGAATTAGGAATTAATAAAACCATATCATCTTCCTTAAGTTTCATGTTACTCGATAATCCATCTAGAATAAATCTATATTTTAAGGAATTTCCCTTTAAAGGGATCTGTTTAAGCTCTTTAACTCTCCCAGAAAATAACTTTCCAATACTAAAATCCGGAAACATTGTCCTATAATATTCATCATCTTGCTGCTGGAGAGCATTATTAAGCCTTGAAAACAAATACCATATATGGGCGATATCATGATAGTCCGACGGAAGAATCGTACTTTTATAATCGTGTCTATTTATTGTTCGAGCGTTATTTGAGATCGCCATATTTCCCTCCTTTTGAAAATGAAAGCGAAGACTATCAATTACGTGTAATTTAAAGATGATCTGCTTCTTTATAAGATTCTTTTTTTTCTTTTTTCCATCAAGTTCAGTTTCCCTTAAGTACAATAACCAATTTGAGAGATCTAAATAATTAAAATGAGGAACCCAACACATCTTCGTATTAATATCTAAATGAAATAGTCGCTTTGCAATACCATGCCATGTATAATTGATGATATCAGGAAATCCTACGCATGATTCTGCAAAGTTTTGGACATCAAAAAGCTTTTTGTGTTGGAATGGATTGCTTACTTCGGTATCTGAGGGAGTAAAATACATCAAGATCGATTCATATGCCGCTTTAGCTTCTATATCGCTAATGACATAATCTAAATTCCTCTGTATCATATCTTGGAAATGTTCCAATTGATTACGAGACCAGTAAAATATACTGGTATCGGGGCCAATATAATATCGCCCGTATTTTCCATTTATGTCAATAACTACATAATCTTCAATGATATCACATAATTGTAGTACTAAATTTAATTTTTTAATAGTAAAGATTGTCAATTCTGCCTCGCTTTCTGGAGTTATATCTCTGTTCACACTTGCAAACCGATACATTATACTAGTTCCGGCTGAAGTTTTTTCGCCTCGCAGATTAATCTCAACCACCTTTAATTGATTTAAACAATTTAAAAATAAACCCACAGTTTCAATCGAGATCTCTCTGATCAAATAATCGTTTAATTTTTCTTGTATCTCCTTAGTAGTATGATTATTTTCGAGGGCATTCTTCCATATTCTCCACCAATTATCGAAAATTCCGTGATAATTTAATTTTGAGGGAATAAACATCTTTAATAGAATTCCTACTGCAAAAATTCGATCGGTATTTCTATCATATTCTACATTAAAATTTAAGGCAATAGGGGAATATTTAGGAATGGCATAGGAATATGTTTGATTATTTTTGGGAATTACCATTCTATTTTTTACTAATGCTTTTGTTTTAAGTTTTAAGGTAGGTAATTCAGAATAAAGGGGTTTTGGAAAACGTCCTACCTTTATTTTATCAAAATTGTCAACGAGGTCTCCAACCGTTTTGAAATTAAATTCTTTTATTAACTGCTGAGCAATTGACTTTGAGGTAAAAGGAATCAACTCAATTGACCAATCTCTCGGTGGTGTGCCATCCTTCATCCCTAAGGTAATTTTACAGTCCTCGATAAATTGACAATATCCACAACCGTCATGGATATTAGTTTTTACTTGCAAAATTGGACAGGGCGCATTTTTCCACAATTCATTAATAACCTTTAAAACCCGATTATAAATTCTATTAGCCTCCTTCCAACTAATTAAGTCAATTAATCCCTCTTCAAAAAGATCCTCTAAGGAGGTTAAATCCTTGAAGATTTCCTCCTCTTTTAAGGGAAGAATACCGTTAAAATTCGCTCTCACGTAATATTTATCCTGTAACCCTTCGTGTTTTAGATAAAACGCTAAAGTCTTCAGATAATAAAAGATTTCAAGGAAGTGTTTTTTACCGATATTTTCTTCATCGGTGTATTTAATATCAAAAACAGAGATTCCTAATCTATTTTCTAGCTGTGCTTCTGGAACCTCTTTAATGCTCCCATCGGCAAATATCTCAAATACTCTATCAATATATTTATTTAATTTATTTCCAACAAAAATTAAATCAGGTCTTTGGGAGGAAAATTCTACAGGAATCTGCTTAAATTTTGCTTTTTTCACAAAAATACTATAAAAATAAGAACGAGGGATATTAAATTCATATTCTAATAATAAGACCAATGATTGAGTAGAATCATTGTGATATTTATTATAAAGATTAATTAGACAATTAGAGCTTAAATAAGAATTATCAATAATCCCGTTCCTCTCATTATAAAATGTATTCTTTAACTTTTTTAAATAAGAGTAGACGACTTGTTCATATTCTTTTCCTTTTTCTTTTAAGAAAATTGTCTGGAAGATAAGACGCTCAGGAGGTTTTGAAGGTATTTTTCTAACGGGATTAAACCACATATCGGGTTTATTCCGCCCCAACTCTAAGAATAACCTTCTCTTACAATTAGTAATGATATAACTCTGTAATAATGTCTTATTGAATTTATTCATATCCTAAATCGTTAACCTTCTAATACTATTAAAATATTAATTTTTTAATATATAACAAGAGTCTTTGGAAATTTTTTATTAAACTAATATACCATTATAATATAAAGATATAAAAATTAATATATCCGTTATTTTTATATTAATAGTTTAAATTCTTAAAGGACAAAGGATCTAAAATGGTTAAACTTGTTCCCAAAACGGTACAAGATTTGAGAAAAAGACGTCCCGATACTCCAGATTCAGAAGTTAAAGTTTTTAATTTATTCAAGTATCTTCCCGATGAATGGCATATATGGCATTCTATACGATGGCATAATAGTACTGAGGCACAATCTGGAGAGGTTGATTTCCTTATTTTTCATCAAAAGTATGGATTTTTAGTGGCTGAAGTGAAGGGCGGAATTATCTCTAATCGAGATGGTATGTTTTTCACCCAAAATACTCGCACAGGAAAGGAGTTCAAACTTGATAAGAGTCCCTTTTACCAAGCAGAAACATTTATGTGGTATATCTTACATTTTTATATAAAGGCAGCACAAAAGCAACCAAATCCCGACAATTTTCTAAAATTCACCAATAGAGGAAATAAACCTCTTTTTCCACTTAATTTTGATTATT
>CAZDJH010000336.1:0-5003 GCA_964505645.1 uncultured archaeon
AGCCGATTGCATTCCGGTCACCATTTGCTTGGATAGCGAGACGGCTCGATCCATCTGAAGCCGGCGTCATCTGGAACACCGGTTGTAGCTCATCGCAAGGTGACTCGGGCTTCCAGGCTTTGTGATCCGAAAATTGTGGATTTACCACGAGGTTTGCTGATTGACTTTTGCCGGACATATACACCGCCTCTCACTTTAAATGAGTGTAACACACGATACGCAACCAGATATTTGCACATTTCAGGCGATTTTATGTCCGATTTTAGGAGCTCAGAAAAAAGTAGATGACTGAGCGGGATAACCGGGAGATTTGACAGCGATCACACCGTTGCCGAATAATCGGCAACGGTGTGCGATTAGAGCAGATTGCGACCTATTCGTCGCTTTCTTCGCGTCGGGATTCAAGCTCCTCGAGGCGTTTTTTCGCGTCCTGAAGCTGATTCTCGAGCCCTTCGATGTGATCGGAGAGCATACGCTGCTCCTCATCGGCGGTAGGGCCGTATCCTGCGGGGGGTGCCGGCGCATAAGCCGGCGGGTATGCCGGGGGGTATTGTCCCCATCCACCGTATGGAGCGCCTCCGTACGGTCCTCTTTGCCATCGCGTCAGGCCGGTCGCACGATACCAGTTTCTGTTGCCGCGTCCCCAGCCGCCGCGAGCTCCCGAGCTTGCATTTCCCGGAACGCCGTAACCGGCGCAATAGCCGGCGCCTCGTCCAGTCATTGGTCCTAAGCCGTTGGGACCTGTTCCGTTACCAAAAGGCATAGTCAACCTCCTTGAAGGTTGTGATCATATTCTCAATTCAAGGATAATGAGAATATTCTCTTTTGTCAACTAAAATCGATCGCCTGACTGCCTGAAGTGGGAGGATTTGGAGATTCAGGTTGATGCACGTTTTTGCGTCGACGGCTCAAAGCCAAAGAGAATGTTGTTGTCTTTTTCGATACTAATGTAGATATCATCCCGATACGTCTTTCGGTATGCGCTTGGCGACATTCCTACCCGGTTGTTGAAGCATCTGCTGAAATAGTGGATCGAATCAAACCCGACCGAGAACGCCGCCTCGGAAATCGTAATATTCGTTTCGCGAAGGAGTTCTTTTGCTTTTTCGATTCTCTTGTCGATCAGGTAATGAATTGGCGGAATACCGAACTCGGAACGAAACAATTTACACAGGTATGACGCATTGTAGCACGCGATACCGGCGAGTTGCTCGAGATCCAGCGGCTTATAATAGTTTTCCTCGATGTAAGCAACCGTTTCGTTCAGGCTTTTATTCGCGGTGGTATATTCGTGGCGGGGCTCATGCTTTATTGGGAGAAATACGCTAAATGCCCCTAATAAAAGGGTAATCCAATAGATCGGACGCATTAGAGGTACGACTTTAAAGGCTAGCCCTAATGGAGTAAAGAGAATTAACAATTGTAAGATAAAAGAGAGGCCTGTTGCCCAGAATAAATGCTTATTTGGAAATAGCCAGAATGGTTTAATGTTTGAAGTACAAGAATATACAAAAATCAATTCACAAACAACTAAGTTTGTAAAGACTATTGTCTGCGCCAATGCGATTTTATATTCTTGAGCGGTGAACATGACACCGAAGATTTCTACTCCATTTATTAAATAAGGATCAAGACCAGTTTGAGTCCAAACAGGAATAAGTACCGACCATAATAATATGTAGAGTAATATATCGGTAATTGAAGTATAAACCCCCAGTAAAAGGACTGGTCCTTTGATTTCCTTTATTAAGGAAAATCCTTCTCGGGGTTTTTCTTTCATTACATCGGGATCTGTGGGTGTCAGTCCGAGCACCATCGCAGGGATTCCATCAGTAGCAATATTGAGCCATAATATCTGGATGGGAACTACGGGTAACGCAAGAAAAATTAGAGTAAAGAATTTCATTACGATATATGCCGTAAGGATTAGAAAGATCTCATCAAAATTTGTACTCAACATATATCTAAAGAATCCCTTGGTGGTTTCAAAAATACCTCGTCCCTCCTCTATTGCATCTACGATAGTAGAGTAATCATCATCAAGCAATATCATATCAGACGCTTCACGCGTAACTTCTGTCCCTTTAATACCCATAGCAACGCCAACATTGGCTCCCTTCACGGCAGGGGCATCATTAACCCCATCGCCGGTCATTGAAACAACCTTACCCTCACTCTTTAATGCCTTAAGGATTCTAAGTTTATGTTCTGAGGTGACTCGAGCAAAAACATCTACATCTTTAACTTCCCTTAGCAGTTCCTCATCTGACATTTCTTCCAACTCTGCACCCGTTATAGATTGTTCCTTATCCGTTAATCCAATTTCCTTCGCAATCGCAATCGCGGTAATTTTATGATCACCTGTGATCATAATCGTTCGAATGCCAGCCATTCGTGCTTCCTCAATAGACTGTTTAACTTCATCTCTTGCGGGATCAATAATACCCGCCAGTCCGAGATATATGAAATCACTTTCAATATCGTCCTCTGTATATCCCTCTTCTAAGGGTTTATAAGCGATCCCTAATACCCGTAGAGCATTTTTGGCAAATTCATTGTTTTTGGATAGTATTTTCTCCCTTACATCTTTAATATCCCCGTTATATAGACCCTTTCCCGCTTTATCTATAAGGACATCTGGTGCGCCTTTAATAAAAGAATATAATTTCCCGTCCTTTTTAACCACAACGGACATCATTTTCCTATCGGAATTAAACGGAATTTCATCGACTTTTGTTAATTTAGAATCGACACCCATCTTTTTGGCAAGAACTTTCAGTGATATTTCCGTGGGATCTCCTATTACATCGGTCTTTTTAGAACCATCGCCCTTAGGAGTAACTGTAGAGTTATTACAGTGGTTGCAAACTTCCAGATATTGTTTTAGATATTTATGATTATTAATTTGGACAGTATTTCCTGAATTATCTACTATTTTTCCCTCTAAAGCATATCCTACTCCTTGTACTTCATATTCCTTACCTCCAAGATATACTTTCTTGACGGTCATTTCATTTTTTGTCAAAGTACCCGTTTTATCTGAACAGATAATATTAACTCTTCCTAAAGTTTCAACAGCTGTTAATGTTTTCACTAAAGCGTTTCTCTCAGCCATACGTCGCATACCAATACTCATAACCACCGTAATTACAACTACGAGACCTTCTGGAACTGCCGATACAGCAAGACTAATGGCGATTTTAAATGCCTCAATTATAGCTTCAATTTCTTGTTGATCAAATTGAAGACCTTCATCGACCAGAATTAAGATAAATTCTATCGCAAAAACAACAAAACAAATTAGTAAAATAATAGTACCTAATAATTTTCCGAAGCTATCGACTTCCTTTTGAAAAGGGCTTTTTTCTTGTTCTTCTTGTTGTATTTTTTCGGCAATTTTTCCTACTTCAGTTTGCATTCCAGTTCTCACGACAATTGCAAGTCCATTTCCCCGTGTAATGACCGTATTACTATAGACCATGTTTTTCCTATCTGCTAACATTGTTTTTTCATCATATAATTTCAGGTCTTTTTCAACGGGTTGAGATTCACCTGTGAGAATTGCCTCATCTGCATAGAGTGAATAGGCTTTTATAAGTCGTGCATCCGCAGATACCTTATCTCCCTCATCTAACTTGAGCAAATCTCCCGGAACCACATCTTTTACATCGATTTTTTTAACATTTCCCCCTCTAACCACCTTCGCATAATGAGGAGCCATCTCCTTTAAACTTTCCAATGCTCTTTCCGCTTTATATTCCTGATAAAATCCTAAAATGGCATTTACTATTAGGATTACAAAGATAACAATTGCGTCTATAAATTCCGAAGGCTCTTCCCCAGTTGATATCGAATAAAATCCAATAATTATGGAGATAATAATTGCAAATAATAATAAATAGACTAGGAAATCTTTAAACTGACTAAGAAAGATTTGCCATGGTGATATTCCTTTAGTCTTTTTGATCTCATTCGTTCCGTAGTTTTCCAGCCGTTTTTGTACTTCTTCTTCCGTTATCCCGACATCTGTTGATGTATTTAATTCTTCGGCGACTTTTTGTACTTCTATATTGTGTGCATGTACTTCTTGTTTTGACATTTTTTTCAGCGTAATTTAAGTTTTTTATAGATAATAATTCATTCATTTAAAAACAAGTTATGTAATTATACAATTAACTTAAGTTTTATAATTCGAAAAATTATAAAATTGTATTTTTTTTATAGATATTAGATTGAATAAAATAAACTAATGGTGATGGTTGTTTAAGGTAAAATTGTCTGAAAAAGCCTATAGCTTTATCCTAAACCAAAAGAATAAAGAAGAACATCAAGCAGACCCAATCGAATTGACTGTTGCAATTTTTTTCCACTCGTCGAGTTCTTGAACCATCGCGTTCTGTGGTAATGTGGTTGAACTTGTTCCGAAGCATAAAATTCTAAATGATAGAAAAGGGTTTATTAAATGGGATAACCTTGATAAGGATTACGGGGTTGATGTGTTTCTCGAAAAGGATGTGATCCCAGAACTTAAAAGTAAACCCGAAGTACTTATTGATGCAGCGCTCGGACATGTAAACGGTAAAGAAATGGGAATGTTATTTATAAAAAAAAGTTCGAATGTATATGGTTAAAAAAAAATGACCCGTTCTTAAAAATTATAGAAGAACGGTGATTTTCGGTGCGTCCGTTTTTAGAATCTACATGATTTATGAATTTTTAACTGACTGCGAAAGAAGTCCCCTATATTTATGTAGGGGATGAACTTTTATTAATTATAAATAAATGAACTTTTTCTTAGAAAATTTTTATATAATAATCCCAATTTATTTATCGGGTAAACTCTTTCTTAACTTGGTATAGGTAATATAATAAAATTTTAGTGATTTAAAAATTAAAGTCGTAATAACAGAGCGGGCTAAAAAATTAATTAAGGAACAGAGCAAAAAACTTATCGACCAAAAAAATGTACAAAATCTAGTGCTGGCAATTTATGAATATTCCAG
>CAZDJH010000337.1:0-4996 GCA_964505645.1 uncultured archaeon
CCAACGCTTAGCGGACTCGTAGGAATCCCCGTCCTTTAAGGCGGGGAGACTTCAATTCAAAAAAAGTTAATTAAAAAGAATAATTTACTCAATTGGCAATGAAGGAATTATTTGAGATACTACTTCAAAGGCTTGGACATGCTGAAAGGATTGTCTTTCTTGGAATTGGAGAAGTAAGGATGAGTGATGATGGTGTCGGCCCTTATATAATTTCGGAACTTTTAAATAAACAGAACGATAAAATCCTCTTTATTAACGCGAAAATCGATCCTATGGCGAGAATGGATGAAATTAATAATTTCAGTCCCTCTCATCTCGTTGTTATCGATACATGCTCTCTCAATAAAGAGCCAGGTACGGTCTCTATTATCGAGCGGGAGAAAATGATGAATCTTGTCCCCATTTCAAGTCACACGGTCCCCATTCATATCATCATCGACCTTATTTTAGAAAATCTTCCAGAATTAGATGTCTTTATGTTAGGGATTGTTCCTGAAAATCTAGATGGAATATATGATTTAAACCAATATAAAGAAAATGAGTTAAGTATTGAAGAGTTAAATGCAAATAAAGATCTGCCCTTTTTTTCCATCGAGTTGACCGATAGAGTTAAAAAAACCGCCGACACCTTGATTAAAATTATTAAAGATCTTATTAAAGAAATCTAATCTTCTCTTTCCTTATCCTTGGTTAAATTATTACCATACTTGACCAATACATCAATTGATTTATCAATAATTTCTTGATCTTTATTTCCTAATTTTTCTTTCAATGCGTCTAAAAACACAATAATATTATCTAATTTCCGTAATTTTCTTAAATAATCTGTCCCGCCCGAATTTAACTGACTGCTATCACTTCCGATTGCGGTCATCGGATGGACAGAGACCTAAATTCCGCTATAAATATTATGGTAAAATTTCTTACATCTGATGACCTATCGCATCAACCCTCTTTGAAGGAGGAATCCTTTCTACGCAAGTGGAAGGGGTTTTCTACGATACACAGCCCTAAGATATGCCCATCGGTCAACGCTTAGCGGGCTCGTAGGAATCCCCGTCCTTTAGGGCGGGCAGACTTCAATAACTCTGATAGAATAAAGATTATTTACTTTTATAAATATTAAAAATTATGAAAGAAAAGGAATTGGAAAATAAAGTCGCTATAATCACGGGTGCAGCAGGAGGAATTGGACGCAAAATAGCCGAATTATTTGATAAGAAGGGGGTTATACTAGTATTGGCTGATTTAGATATGGATAAACTCACGGAGGTCTCAGAAAACTTACGACAAGAACCTCTTAGATTTTCTTGTGATATCACCTCATTAGATGATGTTCGGAACTTGATTTCAGCAACGTTAGATAAATACAACGGGATTGATATCCTTGTAAACTGTGTCGGGATCATAATCCCTTCGTTGTTTGAAGATAGCACCTATACAGATATACAGAAACAAATTAATGTGAACTTAATGGGGACGATCCATTGTACTAAAGAAGTTATTCTTATTATGAAGAAAGCTGGTGGGGGTCATATCGTTACCATCTCTTCCTTAGCGGGAATAGTTCCGGAAACCTATTCGAGTATATATACTGCCACTAAATTTGCTCTTCGAGGGTTAGACTGGACGCTTAATTTAGAGTTAAGGGATGATAATATCGTGGTTTCTACCATTTTTCCAGATTCCGTGGATACTCCAATGTTGGAATATGAGGCTAAACACGGGGGTTCACCTTTAACTTTTCTACATGATCCGGTCCCTCCCAAGAAAGTCGCCGAGGGCGTTCTAAAGGCTATCTTAAAGGAAAAGGTTGAAGTGTGTGTTCCCCATTTGGATGGCATGCTTTCTAAATTCATTATGTGCTTGCCTAGTCAAGTACGAAGGCTATGGCCCAAATATGAGGAAAAAGGGGAAAAAAAGCGAGAAGAATTCCTCGAAAGCCTAGAGTAAAATATCTTTCTTCTTAACCCATATTAATATCGCCCCCTCTCCATTGTCACCTTTATTTTATGCCCCTCCATAATCTTAATACATGGTCTTAAATAATGAGGCGAGTTAAGTGGAACCAGTCCAATAAAAATATCGACAACTATTTAATAATACCTTTCTTTTTTTACTATAATTAAAAAAATTAACAAATATAATAAAAAATGACCGAAGAAAAAAGTAAAAGTCAAGTGTCTAAACGCGTGGAAGATTATTTAATCAGAGCGCACAGTTTCCAAGAGTTAGGAACCGAGGAATTGCCCAATGAGGATTATGATGTTTTACATTTTCCCCAAATGCTTTTTGCAATAGGAATTGTTATATGTATTTATGCCTATTACATAATTTATATTTCGACAACCGAGCAAACATTTATTGATGGGTTTGTTGCTCTGGTTGTGGGAAATATTGTGGCTACCATTGGATTATTAAGATTAGTAAAAGGATATTGGAAAACGTTTGCGATCTTTTTACTAATCAGTATATCTCTTATTACCCTAATGCTGGGCTTATGGTATTATTTTATCTCTCCAGCCGCTAAAGTAGCTGGAATTCTGCCCATGACCTTGGAACAAACGGACCCCTTCCTTAGAAGAACGGCTTTTGTAATTTTAACAACAACGACTTTTGCTTATATCGCCTGTTTTATATGGTTTCTTGTTGCCAGATACACCAGCGCCTTATATTTTTATATATTTTCCCGAGGGGCACAAAAGAAAAACAAATTCTTTATCGTGGATCCATGGAGAAAAAGCTTGAGTAAAAAGATTTATATTATAACTGATATTTTAAAGAGAGTAAGATATCCCTTTTTATTTCTACTTACAATCATCTTAACTTTAAGCGGATTTGGAAGTCTATATTTTATTGAAATCGATTGGCAAGATTATTTTGAAACGGTGCTTTTAATGTACATCCTACTATGTGCTATGGTTATACTCTTCCCCGCATTTTGGCTTCTTGATTATGTCCGCTATTATAATGAGGATCGGCTGGAAGTACGCTCCATAGGTAGACAAGTACTTATCCTCGTCAAGGGTTATTGCGGATTCGGGATTATCTTCACGTTTATAAATCGCGGCCAAAAAGATATTTGGGCAACTCTCTTAGACTTGTATATGCTGTCGATGTTTCTCATACCCACTTTAATCATCTTAATTGGTTCGTATGTTCTACTCACGGAGCGTGATGTATTTTACATTGCCGAGAAGGTACCGCATGGAGATAAAGTGATCGTTGATTATAAATTGATTGATTCTAAGGGAAAAGAATTGAAGTGGTGGGTGGATCTTACTAAAACTAAAGATCGGGGTGAAAAAACATGAGTCTTGAAAGAGAAAAGAAGCGGAAGAAGTTCTCATATTCCTTAATTGTTGCGATGATCGTAGGAACGGTAGTGGGAAGCGGGATCGTGAAGGATTCCGTAAAATGGGCGACATTTGGAGGTTTTTGGGCTTTATTAGGTGTCTTTATTGTCTGGTTAGCATTTCTCATATGTGGGTATTTAATGTATGATAATGTATCAATGATGCCCGAAAAAGGAGGTGTGTATGCATGGGCTCGGGAAACCATGGGAAGATTTTGGGGCATTCAAGTCGGATGGATATATCTTATCGGTTATACATGCCTAAGTGTTATACTGAGTTATTTAGCCTACGTTTATACCCTCGACGCGCTAAATGATTTTTTTACCAATATCAACGCCTTTTTCTTAGCCGAATTTTTCAGTATTTTGATTCCAATGGGGTTTGTTGCAGCATTCCAATTTACTTACGGGCTTGGGATAAAACCTGCATCCCAAATTATTGTGGGCTTCTTTATCATTAGGGGTAGGAATCCTCCATTACAACCCAAGTATTGCCTATAATATCCCGAATATAGTTCCTACAGAGGCAGCTTTATCGGTGGGGGCAGTGAGCGTCTTCGCTCTGCTTGGTCTTGATACTCCCTCCCTTATAATTGATGATATACATCAACCAAAGAAAAACTTTAAAAGGGGTTTAGTTATTGGGATGCTAATCGTCCTTATCTTGTATTTATCGACAATCGTCATGATAATGGGTCTTGTTGGTCAAGAAGGTGCCGCCATTTATGTCCAAGACGGAATAAGTAAGATTTTCTTGGATATTTTGAACGCCCCCTCTGAGATCATTTTGATCTTTATCATAATTTCTGTTTTGGGTACTTTATTCATTACGATGTACATTGTAATCAGACTAACTGGTGCAATGAGTGATGAAGGAGACTTTTTTCTCTCAAATTACTTAAAACGAAAAAATAAGAAAAGAAAAACCAAATTAGGAACCAAATTTTACCTAATCGAGCTTCCAAAAATTGCCCTGATATCCCAAATAATTGTTTATCTAGTGTTTTTTATGTTAATCTACATAGAATCCAATTATTTTGGGACAAACTTTGTACTCTATTGCGTGTATTACTTAGGGATCTTAGGGATTTTACTTGTTCTTTTCTTTATCTCTCTAACTAACTTTAAGGCGCATCGAATGAATCTTCAAAAAGAAAAGATACGATTTCGCTTAATAAAAACATGGATTTACCCTCTATTTTCCATGCTATTTATTCTTGGAATAATTATCCTTCAAATCTTTCTGATGTGGACACAACCAGATTTTCCCCTTCCGGGCCCAGCGGACAGCAAGGCATATCTCTTTTGGCAATGGTTTGGAAGACTCTTCCCCTTTTTGATCATCGTTCCTGGTCTTTTATATTGGTTTTTCAGTTCTAACGGAAAAAAGAAAGGGACAACTTAGTTAAGCCGTAAAGAATTAACTTAGTCGATTTTTTTCATTTTTTATTTTTACTTTTGAAATTCTTAGAATGCAGATGAAATTAATTTTAAATAAACAATACTATTATTAAATAAGTATAAATCTGATCTTAAAATTTTGAGATAAACATAAACTCAACTTATACATAAGAGTAAAAAAATGAAATTTATTGATTTATCGATTCCCATTATTAATCCCGATGAGGAAGTTTTTGATCC
>CAZDJH010000338.1:0-2315 GCA_964505645.1 uncultured archaeon
ACTTTTCTTTAAAAATGCAAAAACTAAATTATAAATTAGATTAATTGTATTTATCAAACAAAGATATATGAATAAAACATAATAATTCGAAAAAATGACAGTAATAATTCCAAAGGAAGCCTATAAAACGATAGTGGCGGCAAGCGTGAGATTTGCAAACAAAAGATTCTCAGAAGACGATTGGATGGAGGTCTATGGCGTACTTATCGGCAGAAACGAAGGTACTGATGTAATCGTTTCAAAAGCCCATTCTATTACTCATCAAGTGAAGCGGCCCGAGGATATCATCGATAAGGTCTATTGGAACACCGAAGATTACGAAACATTCAGTATTATCGATGATGAGGCGTTTTCACGAGGAGAATTCACAGTTGGGTGGTGGCACTCACATCCCGGCTTTAAAGTCATGATGAGCCAATTGGACGTGAAAACAACGCTCTCGTACCAGACAAACAACCCAAAAGCCGTATCTTTAGTATTTAATCCTATTAGACTTATCCGTCAAGTAGAAGTTCCAGAAAGAAGAGGCGACCCCGAAAAGAACTTAAAAAATGATCCAGGATTTAAGATCTTTCGCTTGGATGATGTTAATCGGGGCATAGAGGCGTCGTACCACGAGGTAATGTATGAAATTCAAGGTTATGACAGTATGGAGCAGTTAGTTAAACAAACCCAGAAGTTCATTATCGATGTTACTAATTATTTTCCAAAAGATAATATCTTTCAAAGGTATGAAGAAATTATCAATAGAAGTATACAAGAACTCAATTCAAAGATAACGGGGACTGAATCATACTTAAAGACCTTAGTTCAAAAGGGAGAGGCTCACCGTACTACCGAGGTTCTTCAGAATCAAATCAAGGATATTCGAAAATTTGTAGCGCAGACCTATGTGAAAGTTGAAAAAATTAAGGATTTTCTACAATACTTGGAATATAAAGAACAGAATCGGGTTATCCCGAAAGTCAAGGAGATCCTCAATAGATGGGACGAACGAGCTGCTCAACTAAATGCCAAATTTGAAGAATTAGCCAATAAATACTAGCATTATATAATTTTTACAATTTAATTCTTCTTTTTTTCTCTTAGGAGATGCTTTATTTAAGAATTAATCGGAATAATTCTTTTTACCCTTATGTAATCAAGATGAGAGAAGTTATCATATTGGCTGTATTTTTAAAAAGAATAATAAAAATAAAAAAAGAAAATTGTATGTTTTAAAGTTGATGCTTAATCTTCCAATAACATCAAGATAAACGAAATTAGTACTAGAGTGCCGCCAACGCCTCCACCGGAAATACTACCTATTGGGTTAACCCACCCGTAGAGGATAAAGCCTAATATAAGTACCATCCACCATTCATATGGAATAAATTTAATCTTCTCAAATAGAGCTAATAACAAAAGCACTATAACTACCACAGCAACGCTTCCATCCCATATATTTGCAGAAGTTAGACCCAAAAAGAGCACAATTGCTTCTATTATTGTATAAAGACAACCGCAAAGCGCCATTAATTTTGAAGGTTTGATTTCCTTACCTTGTTTCGTAAAAATTTCCATGGTCGCAGCAATTAATAATAAGACCCCCCCTAGTAATGCGCTTAGAAAACTTGTTATTATGGATATTGGGTCGTTGGTAAATATAGTTATGTATATCGTTGCGAGAATTTCAAATAGGATCGTAATTCCGCCTAGTCCTAATAACACTTCAAATCGAAAGCCTTTCTTAAGTAAATCGACTTTATCTAAATATTGTACACGGAATTGTATAATTCCAATCATGAAAATCATTATAACTCCGATGATATAGAGGAAAACCCCGCAGACAATATTTAATGCGGCAAACGCACCTAGAAAAGCTATGTTGTTTATTCCATTGGTCCAGAAGGAAGTGTTGCCTTGGAGAATAATGGCTAATGCCGCCATAAGAGTTACAATGCTGGATGCACCTTTAGGTCCTTCGAAAGCTAGAACTGCCTCTTTTTTCGGTTTTGGTTCCTTCTTTGGCTTTGGTTTGGGTTCCGTTTTAGGAGCTTCTTCTGTAGTACTTGGTTCTGTTGGTTTTTCTGCCATTTTAATATCACTTTATATATTTTTTACCTATTTTTTTTGGATAAACTAAAGAGATTTATATTTAAATTATATTATAATATAAATTATGGTTATATTTAAATATATAACTGTTTTTAGTAATAGTGAATTTAAACCGTTTATTTTTCATTTGCCTTCCAATTAAATGAACTATAATTATCTTATGTGAATTATCCCACATTTATTTCATAAATACGGACATAAGATTTGCTTCGTGTTTT
>CAZDJH010000338.1:2325-4991 GCA_964505645.1 uncultured archaeon
TAAATATCGGGGGTGATTTTCATTTTTTAGAAAATAATGTAAAAGTTTTGATGAACTCCGATTTATATAGAGGAGTATATCTAATAAAATAGTTATGATAAAAATCTTGAGGTATAAATACAAATAAAGTATTTGTTGTGAATATGTAATATTCAAAAAATTGGTTTTTTATAGGATTATAGTTAAATGTCGTAAATGAAAGTTATTAATGAAATATTAATATGAGTAAAAATTATTGGATATGAAAATGAAGAAACTTAATTTTCCGTTTACCGCGATTCTTGGGCAAGATAAAATGAAGATGGCGCTGATTCTAAACGTCATCGATCCCCAAATTGGTGGTGTCCTCTTAACAGGTCATCAAGGTACGGGCAAATCCACCGCGGTGAGATCATTGGTCGAAGTGATGCCGCAAATCGAAGTAGTTGTAGGATGCCCGTTTTCATGTGATCCAGATTCCGATTTAGATGACCTCTGTACGGTCTGTCGCGAAAAGAAGAAGAAAGGGGAATTAAGAACGGAAAAACGAGATATGGGGTTGGTAAACCTCCCTCTAGGGGTTACCGAAGATATGGTATGCGGCTCTCTTTCAATTGATAAGGTTCTTACGGAAGGAAGGTCCGAACTCCACCCCGGACTCTTGGCGAAGGCAAATCGGGGCATCCTCTATATTGATGAAATAAATCTACTTCAAGATCATATAGTAGATACTTTACTCGATGCAGCAGCTTCAGGTATTAACATAGTTGAGCGAGAAGGCATTTCGGTCTCCCATCCCGCAAACTTTATATTAGTGGGATCGATGAACCCAGAAGAGGGTGATTTACGCCCCCAAATCGCCGACCGTTTAGGTTTGGAAGTAAAAATTCAGGCACCACGTAATATAGAATTACGGGCAGAGATCTCTCGAAGGGTAATCGAGTTTTATGACAACCCCAAACAATTTATTAAAAAATATGAAGAAAAGCAAGCCGAATTAAGGGAGTGCTTAGTAAAAGCAAGGAAACTCGTTAAAAATATAAAAATTCCCAAGAAGATTTATATGTTTGTCTCCAAAATCGTCAAAAACTTAGATATCTTCTCTCAGAGAGCTGATCTGACCTTTATTCGATGCGCACGGGCTCATGCTGCCTTCAATGAAAGGGAAAAAATTAATGTTAGGGATTTAGAATTCGCTTTGGATTTGGTATTTGAGCACCGAATTAAGTCGCTCCATTACGAAATGACGCCCGAGGAAATTAAGGCTAAATTGAAGGAAGTATATGGGAAAATAGAAGAGGCATATGAAGACACAGATATATATCAACCAAGTGAAGATACAGAGGGACCTTTAAAACACTCCGATGAACCACAAGATAAATTCAAACGACAATCGATAGATCCTAAAAAGGTGGATATACCTGAATCCGAGGAACAGAAGTTACCGCCGCCTAAATTCGAAGATAAAAGGAAGCGAAACGCAAGTCCAGCAGGGGGATGGAAAGTTAAAGATATCCCTGCCGATAATGATTTCAACCTCACCGAAGGCGAATTCGATGATATGCCGTTTATGTATCAAATGGAAAAAAAGATGACCTCAATACTAAGCAGTATTCGAAAGCAGAGACGGATCTCTAATTACGGCGGTCGGGGGATTGGTCGTCGGGTTAAAATTGCCTCGACTCAAAAGGGTAGATATGTATCCTATAGAGAACCGATTAATGGGCAACCAAAAAGCCTGGCTTTAGATGCCTCTATTAGAACGCATTTAAAGAATACGGTCTATAATCACCAAAATATTGGTTTTCCGATCAAGTTCAATAAAAGTGATCTAAAGGATAAGATATTTGAATACCGTGCGCCGTTAGCTCTCTTCTTTGTTTTAGATTGTTCCGCCTCGATGTTTTATGTGATCAAGCAAATGAAGGATGTAATTTTATCACTACAGCGGGAGGGTTATAGGAAGAAGGATAAAGTAAGCTTAATAGCTTTCCGTGGAAAGGAGGCGGTGGTACTCCAAAAACCCACCGTATCGTTTCGAAATGCAATCCAAAAAATGAATCGTTTAGAGGGAAAAAGCTACACTCCAATGGCCGCTGGCTTGAAGAAATGTAAGGAACTTATAAAAATAGAAAAATTAAAGAATCGAAATATTATTCCCGTTATTTTTATTCTTTCTGATTGTGGGGCAAATATTTCGGTGAAACATCCCGATTTAATTGCACAAGTGGAAAGCGATTATGCCCTAATCGTGGAAGAACTCAAGGAAACCACCAAATCCTTGATACGACAAGATATACATCTCATTGTATTAGAACCGAAAAAATCTCATGCGACCCGGGCGCTGGGGGTACATCCCTATTCGGTCAATAAGATTAAGGATAACTTCAGGAACCACGGCGCTGATGTGTACCAATTCGATAGATATAATTCTAAGGCTCTCATCTTAAAATTGAAGAAAATTTTATAAGGTATTATCTTTTTTATAAAAAGGGTGTATAACAATTCCTTCCAACCCTTCTATTCTTGTTATTGGCTTCAACTCACGCCCGCTTGTTTATTCACTTAATCGGGCGGGCTATGAAGTGTATACAATAGACTTTTTTGGAGATATAGATTTAAAACCCTATGCGAAGGATAGTATTATAGTTTCCGATAGAATAGATTTGGATTATAATAACTCAATA
>CAZDJH010000339.1:0-3037 GCA_964505645.1 uncultured archaeon
ACAATCATCAGCATTTCCTTCATATTATGATATTAGGATACTCCATAAAAATTATAAAACGAGTGTTAAATCAATTAAAAAGAAATTTGGGACCTAAATTGTTGCAAAATTTAACACTTCAAGATAATCTGGTTTTTAATCCTATTAATTCCTTAGTTCAGTATATAAAACTATTCTATTATTCCAAATATGCTATAAAAAATCAGAATGGAATGAAAATTCTTAAAGATTTTTACACTAAAGATAGTGTCGATAACGAAACTCAAAAGCATATTTTGTTCCACTCAACCAGAGCAATTGATCTACATTCCCACCTTTTAGAATTATTTTTTGGCTACCGTTTATCATACGAAGGATTTAGGTCTATATTCTTATTTGATGATAGATGTTTATTTGGATGTGATAAATTCAATGTTGCTGACAATAAATTTAAAAACTATTATTCGTGTCTGAAGTGTCAGTCTATTTTAAAAAATATTAAAAAACTATTAAAAAATAAAAATTTCGAAATTGTTTGTTATCGCGACTTAATACCTCAAAAAAAGTTGGCAAAAATAGTAAAAATCACCAATGAATTTAACTTTAAATCTATTGAAGATTTATTTTCACTGAAATATAATCAAATAAAAGTCGGTAAGTATGCCTATGAATCTACGGTTAGATTTTTTAAAGAAAAAGTCAAGATCACACCTGAAAGTAAACCTATTATTAAAAAATTTTTATATGATGGAATTTTGGGAGTTGAATTAGCAAAATCAGCATATAATACGTACTCATTTGACTTATTTGGCACTTCTCATGGTATATATTCTACTTGGGGCCCATTTCTTGATTATGTTTCAGAAATCTTGGATATCCCCTATATCACATATAATTTTCCATCCATAACTACTACTCCGTATAATGGATTTACTCTAAAAAAGGATTTAAAAGTAGCTAGGATGAGTTTCGATAATTATTGGAATAATGTGGGAAAAAATAAAGAATTGGATGCCGAGATGGAAAACAGAGTTAAAGATTATTATAATAAACGCGTTCAAGGTTCAATTTGCGATACCAAGTTCTATCAAAAAGTGCTTGGAAAAGAAAAAAGTGAAGATATTCTTAATTTCATAGAGGACAGATCCCGTCCAGTCTACTGTATATTTCCCAACGTTCTCTGGGATGCATCTCTTTATGAAAGTAGTACAATTTTTGAATCTCCAGAAGAATGGATTTTTTCAACGATTAAATATTTTCAAAATCATCAAAATAAAAAATTACTAATTAAAATCCATCCTTCAGAGGCAACAATTATGAAATCGCATCAGACTGTTGAAGATATAATAAAAAAAAGATTTCCTAATATAAATAAATATACGAATATTAAAATCTTGCCCCCTACCACTGCTTTTACTGCCTATGATCTCTTTCAATACATATCTGTAGGTCTGGTTTATAATGGGACGCTTGGATTAGAAATGGCTTTGATGAAAATTCCCGTTATCGTTACTGGAAGATCACATTATACTGGAAAAGGGATTACGTATGATTTAAAGCAAAAAATGGATTATTTTCAATTGCTCGATAACCCAGATAAACTGAGAAAAAAACGTGATGTTTACTATAAAAACGCCTTGAAATATGCTCATCTCTTCTTTTTACAGAGTAAATTGCCATTTAAATATGTAAAAAAAGAGGGTGGGAAACAAAAATATGATTATTCAAAATTTAAACTTTCCGAAATCTCGCCAGGCTGTGATCGATATTTGGATTATTTGACCGATTTTATTTTAGGGAAAGAAAAATACTTAGAGAATTGGTTCTTTGATTTAAGATCATAATATTACTCTACAATATAGACCTCATCTTTTGAATAATAGCATTAGAGATATTTTTAATGTTCTGTCTGCTGGAGAGTGAGGATATTTCACTCTGAAAGGGAGTTGAATAGCCTTTAATCGATACATCATCCATTGCTTTTAAAAAAATCCTAAGATCAGTTAAATTAGGTTTTATATCCCCATTAATAATTTTGTCTAATGCCTTTTTACAATCTTGAAGTGAGCGAATCCTAAAGACTCCTTTTACATACTGATAATATATGGAGCCAAATAAAAGAACAGGCTTTCCCCTAAATAAGGCTTCCCAACCAGCTGTACCCGTACAAGTAGCAACGGCTATAGAATTATCTGTTAATTTATACGTATCAAATGCTCGACTAATTAAGCGAACATTTGGTAGTAAATATAATTCTCTATAGAAATCCTTACTTCGACACAATTGTGTTTGCTTAGGATTTTCTTTAACGTATATATATACATTTTCGGGCATTAATGACGCAATAAGTTCTATCATTAATTCTTGATTTACATACTCCCCGGCTAAAGGACTTGTAGATAATTCTGGTTGTAGGTGTAATGGGACATATATATAATTCTTAGAAAGATCTGGATTGACTGTTAGATATGCATAAAAGTCAAGCAAATCTCTATATTGACTCAAAAATCTTTTCTTTCTTACAATTTTATTCAGTTTCTTTAATAAAAAGTAGGTGATTCCCTTTTTTAATTTAATAAGCAATTTATTATAAAAATAGACAAAAAATTCTCTTTTATTTTGAAAATACCTTCTCTTTTCAATATTTTCTTCAATAATTTCAAAAAACAACTCATTTGGGATAGATTTTTTAAACCAATGATGTTTCTTTTTGGTAATAATTAAAAATTTGAAGAGTTTTAATAGCACTTTTTCGATTTTTGATGGCTCATAGTTAATTTTATTAATATACTTAAATATATATTCTTTAATTTGATTTGACAACGATAGCATATATAAAGGAGTAGGATCTATATCGCGGTCTATTTGTTCTTCAAAATGTTTATCAAATCTTTGAGATAAATATATTTCTGAGTTTTCCCTTGGTGCAAAGTTTTTAAGTAGATCATTATATTTTCTTTGTAAATCAGTGAAGGGATTATTAAAATCATTGAAGAATAAAATTGTTTCTCTTATATTTGTGGGGTATAGAACCAATGTGGGGATTTCCTTTAACTTA
>CAZDJH010000339.1:3047-4980 GCA_964505645.1 uncultured archaeon
TACATAGGTGAAAAATGAGATAATCATAAAGTTCATGGGGGATATTACCAAATAAGGCGAAATTTATGTTTTTATTATCGAGAAACGAATTCCAATATCTTAGTTGTTTTAGATAAAAAGACCTTCTATTGTGATAATGTAAGTAATCTGAATAGAAGGGAATACGGTCCATCATCTTTAAAAAGATACTTTCACAATTTTTCATATCCTTTAATATTTTAGCATCTATAGGTTCTAGATTCGTTCTAGTGAGGTCTGGACCCTTAATAGAAAACTTAAAATGATCTATATACTCTACTGAGGTAAATGAAGGAATCCTTTTATTATCTAATTTTGAATTGGTATATGTAAAATAGCAGTTTTCGATTCTAAATGAATTTAAAATATTATAAACTATAGGATATTGGACTTTTCTTGGAAAAGCACCTATAAAAATATTCATTTTTCACTTTTGTTAAAAATATTATCTTTTAAAAATGAAATATCTATTATAACTTTGATGGAAGATATGTTAAAGGACCTCTAAATCAAAAGATCTTCATCTTCTAAATTCTTATATATCTTAACTGCTTAAACTAACTATGAACATTTTATTTATTTTAAATACGCCCCCTGTCGATACAAAAGGGGGATTTGATCTTCATTTTTATAACATTATGGTCCAGTTAAAGAAACGAGGGCATAATTCTTATCTGATTTATCTAAATAAATCAAAAAAAAAGGATTATATATATGATAAATTGATAAAAAGCGGCTTAGTAGCAAAAACATTTCTATTAGAAAGCCCTAAAGAAAAATCTCTAACTTTCAAACGAATCTCTGAATATTTATATAAATTCACTCATATTAAGCTATTTTCATATTATAAAATGAACTATAACCAAGTGATTAAATCGGTGATTGAGAAGTATCAAATTGATCTGGTTCATATCGGAAGTGTAGAACCATTTTATAGAATTAATCTGAATCTAGATACCCCTCATGTAATTGACTTAGGGGATTCCTACGCCTTATTTGAACTCAGACGATATAGAAAGGAACAAAATCTTATCAAGGAGTTCAAGTATTTTATCAGGTATATATACAATAAGCGAATTGAAGAGTTGATAATGAAAAAAAATAGATTTATTACCGTGGTTTCTGAAGTGGATAAGCATATGCTCTTATCTTTTTCAAAAGGCAATATTATTTTTATAATTCCAAATGGAGTTGATGTTGACTTTTATTCGCCCTCAAAAACTCAGAGAATAGCAAAGCCTTACCATCCTATTGTATTATTCCACGGAGTAATGAATTTTTCACCAAATATTAATTCAGCATTTTATATTGCTAAAGAAATATTTCCGTTAATTAAGCAAAAGTCTTCTGGTTGTAAATTCTATATCGTTGGAAGAGATCCATCAGATAAAATCTTGCAATTGCAACAAAATGAGGATATAATTGTCACGGGATATGTTGAGGATATTAGGGGATATTTAATGGCAGCAGACGTCATTTTAGAACCGATAATCTCAGGGTCTGGAATAAAAAACAAATTATTAGAAGCAATGTCTATGGGAAAAGCCGTGGTTACAAACCCTTTAGGGTGCGAGGGATTGAATCAGAACATAAGAAAAAACTTGCTTATTGGGAAAAATGAAGAGGAAATTGCGCAATATACCATCGGATTGCTAAGGAACAATGAGATTAGGGAAGAGATCGGAAGAAAAAACCGAAAATTAATTAAAAAATTTTATACTTGGACCAAAATCATAAAAATGTATGAAGAACTCTATCAAACTGTGTTAAATTCTCAATAATTAATTTCATTAATAATTAATGAAAAGAATGTTTTTTACTATCAAATTAGAAGAGATTTAAAATTATCTTTAAATTGAAGAAATTTTACGATTTTGATTTTCTGATCTAACGGACTCGCTTTCAGGAAGCTCAG
>CAZDJH010000340.1:0-4956 GCA_964505645.1 uncultured archaeon
ATAATTTTGATTTAGAGCGCGTTCAGAGGTGCTTAGTCCACTACGGCGTGATAGATCCTGACAATCCGGATAATGTGTTAGAAATCCCATTCTGTGCATTTAACACCATCCACCGCGAGAACATAGAAAGGAAATTGGCATTAAAAGACGAGGAAGCGGAAAAACCCGACGTCATTCAAGGAAAAATCGAATCATATATCGATTCAATAGAAGATTAGACGATTTTAATCACTCTTTACTTTTTAGAGAAGAGTTCCACAACTTATTTTCTTATAATAGTTTGTTTGGGATTAGTACGACATTTTTATCTTATTTTTTTATTATTTAAGGAGTACCAATTTTAAATTTTGACTATAGAGGTTTATTATTCTCCCTATTCAAATACTTTTTGTTCCAAACTCTTAAGGAATGCGAGTCCTTGCCTTAGAAAATCCTCTGTTGACTCAATAGGGGGTTTCCAAATATTCCCAAAGCCGGAGTAGAATGATTCCAGCACCAACCACCCGGAATAATGAACTTGTTTTAAGGCATTATAAACCTCCTCCCAATTGACTAAACCTGTTCCCGGTATCCCTCTGTTATTTTCGGAGGTATGAAAATGTCCTAAATGTTTCCCCGTTTCTACAATGGATTTGAAAAAGTCCGATTCCTCCAATATCATATGGTGTGTATCTAATAATACAAACATGTTCGGTTCCCCCACATCTTTACAATAGGATACCCCATCTTCTGCTGTATTGATAAAATATGTTTCGTAGCGGTTCACTGGTTCCACCCCAATCGAGATATCAAACTTTTGAGCATACTTAGATAATTCCTTCATGGAGCTTACCGATGCTTCCCATTCTTGTTCATTCGGTGCCGAACCTGTGAATGATCCCCCCGCTTTATAGACAACCCCTCCTATTTTATTGGCGCCAATGGTTCGAGTATGATCGATAACTTTCTTAAATCTCTTAAGACCGCGATCCCGTATTTCTCCGTCAAGAGAAGCAATATCGGATTCAACTTCACAACCATAACATACGCAAACATCTAAATTAAGATTTTCGAGTTCACTTTGGACTAAATCCGATGGGAACGAGTTGGGATTAAATATAGGAATCTCTACGACTTCACATCCCAGATTTTTTACCTCTGACAGCAGATAAAGGTCATCTTCAGTGAATTCACTGGTCCACAAAAGCAGATTTACACCATACTTAAATGCCATTTCTTCTTTGCCTCATATATTTTAATGCTGGTTTATCGGATTATTTATGTGTTTAAGGATATATATTTATGCGCGATCTTTCGCTTTTCCTTTCCTGCCAAGATATGAAGGTGTTTGATTGTTTTCAAGGATTCATGGGAGAAATTATCGATGGGGATATGAATTATCGTTCTATGTTTTATCCCCGCAAGGGAATAAAAATATTTACGAGGAGGTGTTTGGGCAACATAAATGATATATTTTTCTTGGGAATAGATGATACCCGCTTTAAGGAGCCGTTCCGCCTTATTGTTAGTATCTCGATAATTATAATCGTTATATTCTTGAAATACAGGTGGGAGATAAATTGGCGGGAAAATGCTCAATAATCCACCTATCTCAACATGTGAGATACCTGGCCCTATCAGATAATCTCCGGGATTTGTTGAGTAAAATGACATATTAGATTCTTTATCATGCTCCGCCCACCAAGTAAGTTTAAAGGGGTATTTTTCTTTCTTTCCCTCATCTTCATCGAAGATAACTAAAATTGTATCTACCTTCCCTTGTATTTGTTGCTCATTCTTAACATAAATTTTATTATTAATACCCCATTTTCGAATGGTCTCCTTGACGGCAATCCCATCCTTTAAACTTGATTGAAACTCTTCGATCTTTATACGGGCCTCCTTCAGCTTATCAAGCGATCTCTTGCGAATATATGCAAAGTAATTTTCCTCGATGATATCTTCGGGCGGATAGGATACGGTGCGTTGATTCCCTTTTTCCCATTCATCCCTCCATTCTCCGGGATATTTTTCCTCTGGACGTTCATCTAGGGGGATAGTTTTAGGGTCGTGGGAATAATAGGGGTTTCGCCGCTGTAATTTGATATACCGTCCATTAGGGTCATATCCTCCTTCCATTGAGATCTTCATGGTGTCATAGGAATCTGAATCGTCATTAAAGGGAAAATATGTCGCTTTATCAAGCACTTTCCATGCAAAGTCATCATCCACAGTATTTTTGGAGGAAATCAAGAGTTGAAATAGGTTCGGTAAGAGTTGATCTTCTGTTATGGTGTAATTTCTCGTATACTGGAAAAGGGTTTTTAATTGATGGATACTAACAAATTCCTTGAATTCTTCTTCATATTCGTCTTTTGCAGAAAGATAAATCTCTTTTATTTGCTCGTTCTTATCAAAGGAACTCATAAGAGTGTTTAATTGTTCTGGGGTTTGAAATGTATTGGAATGTCCTTCAGAAAAATTTTCCTTGAATTTAACCCAACGGTAAGTATGATAAGGCAGTTCTCTTAAAAGAAAGCGGGCATCGCGCCCCCTCACATTAAATATCTTGATATATTTATGCGGAATTAAGTCAATGTTTACATCTTCTAATCTTTGAGGGTGTTCCAAGAAATACTTTATATCCTCCCAGTGCGCCATTCCCACGATAAACAAAATCCTGTGGTAGATAGGCATCATTTTTCTCAGGTTTGATGCCATATACATCTCCCTTAAGATATCTTTTTCTTTAGAGCTATAGTGTGCTTGCAAATTCTTTTCCTTCTCCAGAAAATCTTGAAAATCGACCAGATTCCGCAGTTTATTCTTTTCCTTATCGATAGTTTCTCTAAAATGCTTAGATATTTGACTATAAAACGAGTTTAGGCCGATCTTATTGAGGGCATAATCATCCGGAAGGCTCATATTTTCTGGCAAATAATCAGTTACCGATAAGTCAATAAATTCGAGGGGTACATTTTGCTCCAAGCCAACTCTTATTGCCTCTATAATAGAATCTCCGGGGTCTACCGGTACAAAGTTTAATTTCTCGGTATTTAGAGTATCCGCATACCCAATTAATGATAAATAAGGTAATCGTTCAACCGCTTCTAAAATTTCGTTCTTAATATTATCAGGTAATTCGACCGCAATAACATCAGGAAAAACCTTGAAAAAGGCTTTACGCACTAATTTAACAAATTCAATTTTCTGATGGAAGACGGGAAGCACATATAAGTTCTTATATCGAATAAAAGGCAAATGCTTCATTGGAATCTTCTCGGGGTTTGTAATTTCTTAAGAAAACACATACATTAATTTATAACGTAGTTAATTTCTAAAATAAATCCCTTAATACATCCGGAGTCCTCTCATCTGCTTGATCTTTCTTACTGAGATATTCTTCATATTCGTCAGGGCAATACCTTTTTGCGTTCTTGTCCAATATATGCGCAAGTGCTTCCTTAAATTCAGACTTATTTAAAACCGCTTTATCTTTATGGTTTAGTTGTCTCTGCTTCATATAATACCGTAAGATCTTTATCCCATCTCGCGATACGATTGGTTCATTATTTAAATGTGCATTTTGCAGGAAATTCACACAATATTCGAGAATTTCTTTGGACGCAAAAGGTAAATTATATTTTAGTATTTTCAGCTCATCTGCGCGGTTGGGATAATCCAAATATATATTAATCATTCGTGAAAGGATGTATTCGGGGACTTCATATGTGCTGGCATCAGAATTCATCGTTACGCAGAGTCGAAAGTCAGGATGGGCATATATACGGATTCCCGTGATGATGCTCTCTACATAGCGTCTTTTATCCATTAGGGGAGCCAAGGAAGCCCAACTCTTTTCACTCATTCGGTTTCCCTCATCTAAGAGGCATACCCCCCCGTTAATCATTGCTGAAACTAAGGAACTGGCAACATATTTAATAGATTTATCCGAAGCAATTACCGGACTTATTAGGAGGTCTTCGGGTCTTGTATCCATTGTACATTGGAAAATATAGACGTCCTTATCTATGCGCTTTCCAGCGGCATAACATAATGTCGTTTTTCCAATCCCAGGCTTGCCTAAAATACGGGGTGTAAGGGGCAAATCCTCCTCATCAACAATAATCCATGCTGCCTTCACTTGATTTATTAAATCCTCATTTCCCACCCATTCCATGTCAATTTCGGCGGGGTTAGTTAGTTGTAATTCTATTCCTGATATTTCAACTTTTTCTTTATTATCGGACATTCTTAATCTATTTATATTATGAGAACTCAATTTGAACTACCACGCCCTACAGGGCGATGGATTCGTAATTCATCGGGGATTGCTGACATACCATCAGTCTTACATCCCCTCCAAACGCTAACCCCCGTAGTCCCTACGGTTGGTGATGAACTTGGGTATCATTCATCATTCTTAATATTGCTCTATTCCATTTAAATATTATGAGGTTCTTGAATTGAATTAATGAGTTATAAAATACGATTCATCAACACCCTAAAGGACGGTGTTTTCTCTCCCAATAATGGTAAAAAGTTTAACTATATTAAAGAAACTAAAAGCAAAAAGAAAGATTAAGATATAGTAAAGTTTTGGGTGATTAGGTCCATTTCACGAGAAGAAGGTCCAACATACACCTTATAAGATCCTTGTTCTATTATCCATTGCTTTCGTTTGGAATTATAATAGGCAAACTCAGAGGAATTTATAGTAAATGAAACGCTCTTTATCTCATCAGGTTCTAATGAAATACGTTTAAATCCCTTGAGCTCCTTGAGAGGACGGTCCACCGAAGATTTAGGATATCCGATATATAATTGAACAATCTCATCACCTTTAATATCACCTACATTTTTCACGTCCACACTAATTTCAAGAAATTCTCCTCTTGGGATCTTTTTTTTATTCAGCATTAAATTATCATATCGATAAGATGTGTAACTGAGTCCAAAACCAAACTGGAATGCGGG
>CAZDJH010000341.1:0-4718 GCA_964505645.1 uncultured archaeon
CTTTTTAATGAGATTAACGAAAAGGTGGGATCAGAAAATGATTAAGTGGTCTATATTTTCAGAAGATTGTTTAATTGAAGTCTTTCGCAGTCAGTTAAATATTTGAAGCGATAACTTTCCATAGATGAAAAGTAGAGGGGGAAGATTCGGGAGAAGAAGCAGAGATGGAAGATTCGGAAGAATAATCAAACAACCAAAATTTTCTTTTACCTAATAGAATTTATTTTAAAGAAGGATTTAATTATAATTGCGATAATAAATCTTAACGAATCTCAGAAATTTTAATATTTGGGGCCCAATGGTATATTTGTTATTTAATGTAAACTAATATCATAAACTATTAATGTCAAATGAATTTCTTTATGAATAAGGACTAACAAAAGAAATCAAACAAATAAAACGTTGGAAAATAAAAGATACAAAACGGATACGTTTCATGCTCAATCATTAGAAGATAACCCATTAGATTCACCTTCAGAGAGAGATTTGCATATTTACCTCCCGCCAGGATATTACGAGGAGGAGGAAAAAAAATATCCTGTGATATATTTTCTGCATGGTTATTCCGGGAATAATCACGGATGGACGATTACATATAAAAATTCCAAATATAGAAGCATTCCATGGGATATAATCCCTAAAAAAATATTGAAGGAAATCGATATAGATCGGCTTACAACTTTTGGAAAGTTAGATAACCAGATTACTTCCGGGGATCTCAAACCGTTTATTTTAGTCCAACCAGATGCTAGCCTTCATGAACCAAATATAGATGGAAGGAGGGGGTTAACAGGGGAAGTAATGACCAAGGGAAGTTTTTATGTAAATTCTCCATATACAGGAGATTATATGGATTATATTGTGGAGGATGTTGTAAAATATATTGATTATAAGTATCGCACAATTTCAGAAAGTAAAAACCGCGCCCTAATGGGGGGTTCTATGGGAGGTTATGGAACGATCTATATCATGTGCCATCATCCAGAAAGATTTAACGTTTCAGTGGCTTTAAGTCCTGGAAATTTGGGAGAATTGGAACATCTCGATTGGGAATTGCGTATTCCTATTTATGAGAAAATTGTTGGTGAAAAGATGGGAAAATCTATAGGCGATTCCGCATGGAAAGATATCTTAGACTCCCTTGATTTAATTTTCTCCGATGAAAACCGTTTAATTCCAAGCATTGAAAGAGCAGAAGACGGGACGATTAAAGATTATGATCAAAAAGCCTATGAGAATTGGCAAGAGTATGAATTAAATAATGTAATACAAGCTCATCCCGATGCCCTAAAGGAAGCAAATTTATTGATCAATTGCCATAAAGATGACGAATTTGCATTGACTGAGGCAAGCGAAGGACTTCATAAAACAATGGAAAAATTAAATATTGATCATAAGTTCGAACTTTATAATGACCCTAAAGCTGCATTGACACCTCACATCTTGGGAATTGGGTATCACATATTACCAGGAATTATATATTGTCTTAACTATTTTGAAAGATAAAAAAGAACCAAGTTAAAGAACGATATCTACCAAAAATTGAACTTACCGCGACTTAGTATATGGTTAGGATCGAGTGTGTCTTTCATTAATTGAACTAGAGCCCAGTAATTTGGCTCAAAAGCATCAATGTTCACTAATAATCGGCTTAAAATATCGCCCATCATATACCACGATACTCCATGCTTGGTTATTCGCTTAAGCATGGATTTCCATAGTTTTATATTAAGTCCCCTCAACTCTTCATGATATTCACCATCATAATAACTCTCAAAACTGGTGAATCCCGTAGTTAACTCCACATTATTATCCTTTATCAGTATTATAGGCCCAGTACCAGAAATAGGACGCATCCCGGTTATGTCAAGAATCTTCTTCATATCTTCGATATGTTCCATATCCCACAACTCTAAATCCTTCATAATCGCGGGATACGCACTGATAGCACAGTGGCATTCCGCGTCCAAGGGGGTAAAACCTGGAACGATTCCCCAGAGGTTATGAGCGATTAACCAATGCCCTTGTTCTTCATAGTGCCATTTTGCGATGTTACCGTCAGAGACTTCTGATCCTAATTCCTTTGCCTTTTTTTCAATGAATATTTCATCTAATTGGCCTGCTTTTTCGTCTAATTCAGCTTGGGAATTCGCTTCCACAGTATAAAACATAATCCCCCGTTTGCGCTTTAAATCTTCCCACATAGGAAATAATCCACGCTCACACCCAACTATGATTAATAAATCCATAAAATACATGGAATCATAAACGTCGAGGCCTTTCCACCGCATTTCCGAAAAGATTTTAGTGGATATCGCCATAGATTTCCGGGGCATAACAAAAGTCTTGTATGCTGCAAATTCTGGCTTAGGATAAACCTTTAAGGAGACTTTAGTTTTGACCCCTAATATCCCGTTATCCCCGCAGAAGAGCCCAGTGAGGTCAGAACCATTTCCGAAGCGATTAAAGGATGTTTCAGTAAATTTATTAGATTTTGAGGCAGTTTCAATAATCTCGCCTGTTGGCAACACGACTTCAAGACCGACCACATGCTTGGTACAAGCCCCATATTTAGCACATCCACCCCCTCCTACCGAATGATGGGATACCGCGCCACCCACGGATGCCGTCATCCCACTACCCGGCCCCAAACATCCAGTATATAATCCAAAATTAGAGAGATACTCATTTAGTTTTGCCCAAGAAATACCCGCCTCTACTGTAACAACGACATTTTCCTCATCAAGAAGAATTATATCATCCATTCTCTTCAAATCTAATACAATACCTTCGTCCTTTATGGGTTTTGCGCCGCCGAATTCACCACACCCTCCACCACGAGGAAAGACCGAGGTATTGCTGGAATTGGCTAGTTTAAGAATTTCAGAAAGTATTATGATTAGGATAGATTAATAAAGTAATAATTCCTATTTGTTAAATAAAATCAAAATACTTTTTGTGAAGAAGATGTCAACAAAACAAGAAGGAAATAGGAATAATCCTTATTCTTTTGACGATTATTTGCTGGTTCGGGATACCTTTAACTATTATAAGGATGATGAATTTTTCCAAGCATTAATTCGCCATTTCATTCCCGACGCTGAATTTGATAAAATTCACAGAGATTTGAATTCATTATCGGATTATGTATCATTTAAATACAGAGATTTGGCGGACGCCGCTAATACCCTCGAAAAGCGGGCCATGGTAACGAGGGTGAAACATTACGATGCACATAGCCACCGCATCGACCGTATCGAACGAAGCAAGGAAACTGAAACCTTAGAAGAAGAAATTTTTAGTTTGGGGTTGTTTGACCCTGCGAGAAATACGGCTTGGAGTCGATTCGTTAAGATGTTCTTATTATATCAGAATTCCGAATTCGGAGTGATGTGCCCAATCGCTTGTACACACGGAATGTATGAATTTCTACAGAAATATGAGGATGAGCTTGATCCCGAGGTAAAAGAAGTTTTAACCCATGTGCGGAACGGCAAGGGAGGCGATTATGGCGTTGGCGCCCAATTTGTAAGCGAGATTCAGGGGGGTAGCGATGTTCCTGCAAATCTCGTAGAGGCTGTATATGAGGAAGATGAAGGCGAAGATGGAGTGGCGAATTGCTGGCGGTTATATGGGCAAAAGTTCTTCTGCTCTGCCGTCCAAGCGGAATATGCTGTGGTCACGGCTAAGCCGAAGGACGTACCTTCTTCGACTCAAGTCGCTGCATTCTTGGTTCCCTCATGGCTTCCCGGAAATAAGGAAAAAGAAATTAGGAATTCATACTCGATTGACCGTCTAAAGCCGAAAATGGGTACATCGGAGCTTCCCACAGCAGAGGTGAGTTATAATGGTGCTGTAGCATACCCAATAGGACCTCTTGACAAAGGGGTGGCAAATGTAGTGGGAATCGTGCTTTCCATTTCCAGATTACATGTTGCATTTGGAATGGCCGCAGCAGCATTGAGAATCGCCCGCGAAGCGACCTTATATGCGCAATTTCGATCCGCATTCGGCGTATCCGTTGCCTCCTTTCCTTTAATGATTAATCAAATGAATGAATTAAATGAATATGCAAAGCGGACGGCCGCTGGAGCCTTCAAGGTCTATTCTGAGTACATTCATTTCGGGGAAGAACTCATCTCAGGCATACGGGATTTACAGGAAATTGGCAATATAGAAGAGATGAAGCGAAGGTTCCGACTGCGTGAACTTATTATGCTCCAAAAGATCGTCGTTGCGGATGAAGCCCCCGCCATGGCCAGATTAGCTATTTCATTCTTCGGAGGACATGGAGTAATGGAAGACTTCCTCTCGCTTCCAAGGTTCTTGCGGGACAGTTTCATAATGGAACTTTGGGAAGGTCCCCGTAATGTATTATTGACCCAAATGCATAGGGACATGCAGAGAGTAAGGGAATGGTACGAGCCCGAGGAATTTATCCGTGACTTATTGGATGGAGGCGACCTTGACATAGTGGGGCGTCTCGCGAATCGTTTTGTAAATTTAATAAACCATGAAACATTATTGAAGGCTGACGAGGAGACACTCCAAATCTGCCAGGATTGGCAGAATTTATCTAATGAAATCTTTCAAACATATCAACGGATAGCGCTCAAGGAAATGGATTATAACGGAAAGCCATTGAAGTTCTCAAAGCTATTAAGAACATTTAAGAAAAGAGAAAAATAAGAGTAATCTCGCCGCTGGAATCTTTTTTC
>CAZDJH010000341.1:4728-4954 GCA_964505645.1 uncultured archaeon
TGAAACTCAAAATGATTTTAAAGAAACGCAAAATTTTTTATTTAAAAGTAAATAACTTTCTAAAAAGATTTTTTTTCTCTACTATAGACCAAAATACCAAAATTATTCCTAATTATGAGTTTAAAATCGAAGAATTTAATAGATACTAAACTCTATACTCAGTAGAATAAAACAAAATAACAAAGAAATACAATCAACAAATATTATATAAAATGTATACACTCTA
>CAZDJH010000342.1:0-4951 GCA_964505645.1 uncultured archaeon
TTTTCTATTATTATCAGCTTAAGAGAGGTTCATGAAATGGATTAGTTCAAATCAGAATTAAAAAAAAACAAAAATAATTATTTATATCTTAATTCCTTTTTGTATCAATAAAACTAAGGAAAGTTTTTTTATTATGGTAGAAAAAAAGAAATTTATTGGAACTCATTCTCAAAAAGAATTATTGAAATTATATAGAAAGTATGTTAATGCGCCTAAAGTAAGAACCTTTAAGTCCTTTGGATTTGGATCTATGCCGGGGGAGAGAGAGGGTATTAGATTTAAGACACTAGAAGGTCTGGGGCCAGGAGAGCCCCCAAAAGAGATCATTAATTGCCGTTCCAGCGGGGGAGTTTTCAACTTAGGACACCACAATGAACAGATTGTACAGAGGCTAAAGGATGCACTCGATGCGGGGTTAGATCTGGGAGATCATATGTTGCTCTCAGAATGGAGAGCTCTATTAGGAAAAAGATTGGCAGAAGTAATGCCACCCGGAATTAACAGGACTACCTTTGGAGTGAGCGGTGGGGAAGCGATTGACACCGCTATTAAATTTTCATTTGCCTATACAAAAAGAAATGGTTGCATATCCGCGATTGGAGGATACCACGGACATACGGGATTGGCTCTTGCGACTGGAGATCCTGAATTTAAAGACCCCTTTCAATGGAATCCCCCGGGTTTTAAGCAGGTGCCCTTTGGAGATATAGAAGCCATGAAGGATGCGGTTACAAAAGAAACAGCATGCGTCATTTTAGAAACTATCCCTGCTACAGGAGGAGTATTAATCGCGCCAAAAGGATATTTCCCAGCAGTAAGAGACATTTGCGATGATAAGGGGGCTATGATGATAATGGATGAGGTACAAGCGGGTCTCGGAAGGACAGGAGAATTTTGGGCGATTTATGGCGGTATGTACCCCGATGAAAAGGTTATCCCAGACTTTATAGTACTTGGAAAGGGTATGAGCTCGGGGATCTATCCCCTTTCAGTAACTTCCTACAAGGGATTTATCGAAAAAGCGATTTTCAAGGATGACCCCTTTATACACATTTCTACAACTGGGGGTTCCGATTTAGGATGTGCGGTGGCCCATAAAATGATAGAAATTCAATCAGATCCAAAGTTCCTTGACCATGTAAAAGAAATGGGAATTATATTCGGGGAGGGTCTTAAACAGATTGCCCAAGATTTTTCCAACATTACAAAAGAAGCCCGAGGGAGAGGATTAATGTGGGGATTAGAATTCCATGAGGAGGTAATCGCCGAATTGACAATGGTCGCTATTATAAAGGAAGGTGTTTTGCAGAATTATTGCGGAAATAAAAAGGATACACTCATTATTATGCCTCCCTTAATAATAGAAAAAGAAGAACTTGAAGAAGCCCTCAAAAATATTCGTAAAGGCGTTGAAAATGTAAATAAACTTCAAGGATAATTACAGTAAAAAGTGGTGAAATATGGATATTAATATTGACCGATTAAAAGAATTTGAAAAGACATTCGACAGCCTGCATCCCGAACAGAGCGGAATCCCTATTGATCTATTGGGATATGGAGAAATTAGCGTTGTCTTTTGCTTACGAGGAGATAATGTTGCATATAAGCGAATCCCCATTTTTGATAGTGAGAAACAAGTAAAAAGGCATATTTGGGCATACAATACCTATAATAACCTACTGGAAAGAGTGGGCTTAAACTTACCGGATTATGATGTGGCATGGTTCAGAGACCATCAAGGAAACATTCAATTCTATTGCGTGCAAGAGATGATAGATGCTAATTCTGTGGCAAATAAGCTCATCCATCAATTGTCAAATGAGGAAATAAAGCTTTTAGTCCGCCTCACCCTAAGGGAGATGAAAAAAGTATGGGATTTCAATATGGAAAATGGTACCTTAGATGTGGCCTTAGATGGACAAATTTCCAATTTTGCCGTTATAGACTTTAATCCAAATAATCCGAAAGTTGATAAAAATACCAAGCTTCAATATTTGGATACGAGCACACCTTTATTTCGGGTTAACGGGAAAGAAGCGATGGAACCCGAATTACTGCTCAAAAGTGCGCCCTCATTTTTGCGATGGCTCCTAAAAGCACTTTTTCTAGAGGATACAGTTGGCAGATATTACGATTTCCGCCGAGTAATTATTGATTTAATCGCAAATTTCTATAAAGAACAAAAATCGGAGTTAATTCCATCCTTAATAAGATTGGCTAACAAATTCTTGAGGGCTGAAGCGAGGGAGCATAATCTTAAGCCCCTTACTTTATCTGAGGTCAGAGATTACTATAAGGATGATGCCCAGATGTGGGAGATCTTTCAGAGAGTTAGAAAATTAGACCGATGGATTCATGCGAAAGTGTTAGGTAAGAGATATCCTTTCTATCTTCCAGGTAAAATAGAAAGATAAAGAAAAAGAAAATTCATAAATTATTTTATTAGTAAATCTTTATTTTAGAATTAATTAACAATTCTATAACAATAATATCATGATTGTAAATCAATTCTCATCATATCCGTCAAATAAAGCTCTAAAGCGCATGTTAGCTCTATCAATTGTAATTTTTATAGCTACGTTACTGATTATGGGAGTGTTTTTAGCGCTCTCAGGATTTCCCATCGATGCCACTACGAGCCAGTTATCATTTAGCGGGGATAAACTAAAAGCATGGTACGCGCAAACAACAAGTCTTGAATATTATGCCCTCTTTCAGATCTTTGATTATGGATTTATGGTTGGTTATGGAATGTTAGCCTTTTCCTTAGCCCAAATAATCGCTCGTAAGTATCCAGAAGGTTCGAAGTGGAGGGTAAGCGGGATCTTAATAGGGTTTATTGGGATATTATCTGCTCTTTTAGACGCTTCCGAAAATGCCTGTATCCTCATAACATTGACAGCACCACTAACATTTCCCAATTTTATTGCCATCATCCATTCTATCCTTGCTTTAATAAAGTATTTATGTTTGATCTCCGCGATAATATGGGCTCTAATTGCGGGAATCTATTATTTAGTGAAAAAACCATCTTAAAATTCCTTTTTTTAATTATTAATAAAATTCAAAAGAATTAGTATAGAACAAAATGACTTATCCAAAAAGAATTGGCATTGCAACTCTGTTTGGGGTCGTGGCAGGATTTTTATGTTATATTGGATCTCTATTATTGAATATTCCAATTGATCCTCTGCGGTTTAGTTTCATTATGGTAAATAGAATATTAATCGGATTTGTAATTGGTATTTCTGGGGTTAAAATTAAGTCAGAGTGGCATTATCACGGGATTTTAATGGGATTTATTATTGGACTCCCATTTTTTCTTTTTGATGTTATTATGGAAGTGGAATTAGTGGTAATTATAGGTCTTCCGTTTATTAATTGCCTTTTTGGTCTTATGATCGAATATTTCACCACAATCGTGTTTAAAGCCCCTCAAAAAGTTTAGTAATGGGAAAAAATATTTACACTAGTTTTTCCCTCAATGAATGCCTAATTGAAGGAGTTAAATTTTTCATCTAAATATCTCCTAAAAATAGGGATTTTCTTCAAAAAAGGTTCAAGAAGTATTTAAGAGGAGATAGAATAGAACCAATACAACTTAATGTGAAAAAAAAGAATGGAGAGGACCTTTTTATAGACACCTCAGTCTCAACCATTTCTATTGGCAATGAGAGACTATTTCAAGTATCAATCAGAGATATTACGGAGAAAGTTAAAGCAGAACAGGTCTTAAAAGAGTCCGAAAAGAAATATAGATTAATAACTGAAAATATCAATGATTTATTAGCCATCTTGAATGAAAATTTGGAATATGAATACATCAATGAAATAATAACCATAAAAATAATGGGATACACAGATGAAGATGTTATTGGTAAGTCAGCCCTTAAGTTGGTCCATCCCGAGGATTTACAGAAAGCTAAAAAGTAATTTTATAGAGGATTCAAGGAGGGGAGGGTTCAAGGAGGGGAGGGGTCAAGGTACGGTAAGGGTGCAGCATAAGGACGGTCATTGGGTATGGCTTAATATAAAAGGTAGGACTTTTAAAGGGATAGATGGAGAGACGAAAGGTTTAATAGTTTCGAGGGATATTACTAGCCAAATAAAGACACGCGAGGAGTTAGAAAAGTCAGAAAAAAAATACCGCGAAATGGCAGAATTACTCCCCGATATTATTTATGAAGCGGAAACAAATTCCAACCTCACGTATGTTAATCCCATTGGCTATGAACTTTTAGGACATAGCCCCGAAGACCTTGAAAAAGGAGTGAATATCTTTGATGTTATTCACGAGTATTATAAACAAAAAGCATTAAAAGTTAGAAAAAAGCTACTTCAAGGGGAAAAAATAAAACCATCAGAGATTGTCTTGGTTAAGAAAGACGAGGGTAAGTTCTATGGGAGGTTTAATGCTAAAGTTAGGTATGTGGATGGTCAACCCGCAGGTTTTATGGGTACTATAAGCGACATATCAGACTTTATAAAAACAAAGGAGAAATTGGAAGAATCAAAAAAGAAATATAAAGACGCTTACGATAAGGCTAACTTCTTCAAAAACCTTCTAGCTCACGATATTGCCAACGTTCTTAATAATATTAATCTCTCAATTCAATTGATTAAAATGAATACAGAAGATGGGGCCTTTCGGAACCTTTAAAAGATTCCGTTGAGATGTTTCAATCCTAATTATTCTCGGTTGTCCAAAGGTGTCAAGGGTAATTTTACCCGATATCCACAAATGGTATTTTAAGGTGGGGAACGTGATTTTTGTGAGGGGTCTTCGGAAGGGCTGCAGAGCGTGAGAGGATGGCACCAGGGAACGGCACATTACTATACCGTCGCACCGCAAGATTTAAATAGGCGTCTTTCTTTCTAGTATATATGGAAAGTCAAATAACCGAGCAAATTCCTCCGAGCGAGCGGGAGGTCATTGCCGAGATCATCAAGC
>CAZDJH010000343.1:0-4026 GCA_964505645.1 uncultured archaeon
ACAATTAAAAAAGATATTAAATGATTTTAATAATAGAGAAAGCATTCGACGTTCGTTAGATTTGATCATCGAATATCTTAAGAGTGAAAAAAAACATCTTTTTGATTAATTGATAATTTATTATTATTAATATTAAAAAAGGATATATTGTTTTCATTATTATTATTTATTAATTAATTACACTAAAAACCACGGAACGTATTATAATGGATACAAATAAAAGGTTTCAATCAACTTCTACGGAGCCATTCAATATCAAGTTTGAAAATCGAATTAGAAAATGTACAGAAGCCGATTTAGACGGTGTTATTGAAGTAAATGAAACTGAATTACCCGAAGATTATCCATATTTTTTCTATAAAAGTATTTTAGATAATTATCCAAATGCTTTTTTAGTAGCATGTAAAAAAGACCAACCCAAAAAGATAATTGGGTATGTAATGTGGAGAATTGAGAAAAAACCTTTATTAGGAAACTTAAAGGTGGCTAAAAAAGGGCACTTAGTCTCCATTGCGGTATCCAAAAACTATCGAAGAAATAATATCGCTACCCGACTTCTTCTCAAAAGCATGCCCCAGATTGAAAAAAGGAAAATTACTTCATATGTTCTTGAAGTACGCGTTTCAAACTTTTCCGCTATTAACTTATATAAAAAGCTTGGTTTTAAAATAGACTCAATTAAAAAACATTACTATAGAGATAACGAAAACGCGTATTATATGGTAAGAAATGTCGGCAAACTACTTAAATTAAATCCAAATCCAAAATAAAAAGTTCCCCTAAGGGCTTTATATTATAATTCTGATCGCTCCAAACCCTTAATTAAATATGTTAGTGTTCTATTAATCGGAACGCTAATCCCCATTTCTTGCGCATATTGGACGATTTTCCCATTAATAAAGTCAATCTCTGTTTGTTTTCCCTTCAAAATATCTTGTAGCATCGAATTAATATTATTCTCCGTCTTTCTCGCAACAGAATATGTAAGGTCTATGAATTTTCCTTCTGAAACATCGATCCCTTTTCGAAGCGCCACACTTATGGCTTCCGTAATTGCGGCACCCATTAATGACTTAATATCTTCGTTCTTTAATAGTTCACCATTTCTTAATCGCGTTAACGCCCCAAAAGGGTTTATACCAATATTAACAAATATTTTTTCCCAACACGCACTAATTATATCTTTAGAAATCGTTGTAGCAATTCCCGCGTTTGTTAATAAATCTTTCAGAATTTTCAACTCATTTTTATTATCAAATCCCTCATCCCATCCATTCTTATTTCCTTGAAATGGATAGCCTATTTTTGTGAAACCCTTCCCAGTATGTTTTATTCTTCCGGGCTTAGTTAGGAAGGCTCCATTAGACGTTATCGCTCTAATAATCTTTGATTCTGGAATATAATTCTTCACTAGGTCTTCATTTCCAATCCCGTTTTGGAGGATAATAAGATGGTCGGTATCTTTTATAATTTCATTATATTGTTTTAATGTTTTTTCTATATCATAGGTCTTCGTCGTTAAAAAGCAAAACCTGAACCTTTTTTCCCTATTATCTTCTAAATATTCTTCTGGACCGGTATATCCTTTTATATTTGTAGTTATTTTAATCTCATCATCTTCCCTTATTAATAAGAGCCCCTGTTTGTTTATTGATTTAATATGATTCTCTCTTCCAAAAAAAACAACATCTATTTTATACCTTTCCGACTGAGTTTGTGCCAAGTATCCCCCAAATAAGCTGCCAATTGACCCCGCTCCGATTATTCCAATCCTAAATTGCCTTTCTTTTATCATATTTAATCTAATTTTAGTTTATTTCGCTATTTTAAAAACTTGTCTAAACTGGTCTGTCCTTTCGAGACCGTTCCGCTTTCCTTCTGGATATCCAAAACTTTCACATCTTTCGGATTGTTTCTGGGTTTAACGTGTAATTCTTCCATCATCATTAATGAATTTTTAGCGGCATATCCGGAAAAATGGTTATTAAAATAAATTCCGATTGTTTCTGCCTCAGCGGTTTCATTCTTTATTTTTACGGCATAGTCCTTGATTTCCTTTTCTGAAAATAAATAATTGAACCAAGGCTTTTTCCCAAATCCATGAAACCGAATATATACAAATTCTCTATTTGTTACGTCCATGCGAGGAGGTAATAATGGTTCTATCACCGCACAATAGGTTAATTCTTCGTCGCTCAAAAACTCAAACACCTCATCATTCATCCAAGATTTATGCCTGAATTCCACTACTATATTATATTTCTCTGCTTTATAATCGCCCGGCCATTTCTCAATAAACTCCTTGAGATTATTAAAATGCTCCTCCTTTTTAAACGAGGGCGGCAGTTGGATGAGAAACGCAATTAACTTCTCGGCGCTAATTAAAGGTTCCATGACGTCCAAATATACCTCCAACTCTCCATAGCAGTTGTCTAAGTCTAATTTGTTTTTATGGGTGATAATCCTCGGTAATTTCGCCGAAAAAACAAAATTTTGTGGTGTCCGTTCCGCCCAACTCTTTACGATCCATCTGGAGGGAATATGATAAAATGTCGTATTAACTTCGTTTGTATAGAAGATCCTTGTATAATAATGAAGAAAATCCTTTTTTGTAAGGCTTTTTGGATAAAAAGGTCCCACCCACTCGTCATAACTCCACCCCGAACAGCCAATTAATATTTTATCGGTCATTTTATCCCTCCTTTTTGAGGCGATTCCTGTCGCATCTTTTAATTCCCTTCTTAGGACAACTATATTCCCTTTTTATCCGTCTTGCACTTCCTTTGGGGTTTAGAATAATCCAATTTTTCATAACATTCAATATATTCGATGATACACTTACCTTTAATTATCTCTTCCTACTTAAAAAAGTTTATTTATTGTTGATAGATTTTAATAGTTTAAACCGTTTTGTTATACAATCATATATAATTATTTTTTTAAATTTGCCCCTAAAATGAATCATGAAGGTTTACATTGTTTCTTAGCAGTTAAAGTGTGTGCTCTCTTCTCTCTGGTAAGTTATTCCTCCTTCTTTCTCATTAGTTTTATAACTACATTGTTTTTTGGATACAGTTCGTTCTCACCTCTTTTGAATTACATTAGTGATCTGAGCTTGCCTCAATATTCCCCATTACCCTTTTTGTATGACGTAGGATGTGTAATTTCCGGTGTATTGACAATCCCAATTACGTTCTACATCCAGAAAACCACCTTACATAGGCGAAATGTAGAAAAAATAGAACCAAGGGGGAAACGCGGGTTTAAGATACTCGCCCGTGCGGGATTCGTCGCTGGACTGCTGGGGGATATTAGCTTCATTGGAGTCGGAATCTTTAGCCTACACCGAAATCCCTTTGGTATTCACTATGTCTTTGCATATTTGCTATTTTTCGGCTATTCTTTGACAGCACTTATTATAGGGTTGCTTATATTGCTCTATCAAACTAATTTGTCGAGACTTATGGGGCTCTCGGGTGTTATTTATCCCCTTGGCATCTTTGTAATGTTTTTGATTTTCCTTGCTTTTGCCCCCCCCTTTCTTGTGTTGTATGAATGGGTAGTTTCTCTTTCCCTTACCGCATGGTTATTCGTGTTTACCCTCTATTTTCTTTATACGGAAGCGCTCTATAAACCTTAAGGTGATTCGAACCCCCTTTTCTATAATCTATTTTATGATTTTTAATGTAAATTCTCTGATGTGTTTGGACACGAAAATGACCCGCTTTTACTGAAGTTTCCTTTTCCCCAAATCTTTCGGCCCCCTCATCATATTAATATCCCATGTCACTCCCAAAATCATCCCTATTAAAAAATCTTTTAAAGAGCATGAAGATAATGAAATATATCATGCTGCAGAATCTTTTATGGCTAAGCGTTACCTTCCACACTTGGGCGAGTCTGTTTATAGAGATAGTATATCTTATGGGAAATTAATTGAAGAATTAATAAAGATTGAGGGATTTAAGAGAAATTCTGATTGGATTTCAAAACATATGACCAGAAGTTGCGAAATATTAGAACTTA
>CAZDJH010000343.1:4036-4922 GCA_964505645.1 uncultured archaeon
TTAGAGATATTATTGCTTTAAGATCTGCTTTAAAAACCGATGTTTGCTCTAATCTTAGATTAGTGCTTGATGCTTATTCAAACTTACATCAAGAAAATCCGCTAAACTTTCCTAAAGATATTAGCTCTTTGGAGTTGAACCTCAATGCCATCATTGATATTATTCGAGGTAGGAGATCTAGCGATTCTGGTGAACACCCAAGAGTGGCTTTTGCTGACAAAATATTGCATTCCTTTAGAACTTGGTTGGATTTGCCCGCAGAAGTCTATCAATCGCTTATTGGTGAAATATTGTTCCGATTTAAGGGGGTTAAAAATCCTCAAAATATATTTGCTACCCTTAAGGCTACAACTCGAAAATTTCAATTCTAAAGGATGAGAGTTCTTCAGTAACCTTGGCAATCACGAGGAAAACATAAAGCGATGCTGGTTCCTCTTGAGGGTTCTGAACCATCTTGACCTTCGATGACGATTTCGCCTCCATAGAGGTCCATCAATTGTTTTACCAAGTATAATCCAAAGAACTTTAAGTTTTTAATAACATTCACATGTCATTTTTAAGAACTTTTTTTGTCGTCAAATTCAAAATGAGATTCCATTATTCATTTGTTTATACTTGCTTCTCTTCAGGACAAACTTTAAATTTTAAGTCTCCTTCTCTTTGATAACGAAATAGCATGTTTTAGATAACCTGCAAAATAATTTTATGAAAGTCAATAAGCCATTAGTGGCATTTCTCATCGGTCAATTAGTTTTTTCCTTAATTTTAGGGACCTTTCTTGAGATTTTTGATATTAAGATCACTTACAATTCTTTTTTTTACTTAGGATTGTCTATCGCCACTATGGCGCACTTTATCGAAGAGAATTCTAAGAAAATTTGGATCT
>CAZDJH010000344.1:0-4919 GCA_964505645.1 uncultured archaeon
TGAATTTAATGTTGAATTTAATGTTGAATTTAATGTTGAATTTAATGTTGAATTTTGGGCAAAATAACTCTTGATGGTAGATAAGGTTATATTTTATACAAGAAAGTAATAATTGTTAAGAAATATATTTAATAATCCATTCTTATACCAATATAATAAGGTTTATTTGATAAAAATAAAAAAACTACCACAAATTAAATTCGGTTGAGGTTTATGGTAAACGCAATTTTAATAGTATTGGATACACTTCGCCAAGATCACGTCGGAGCCTATGGAAATGAATGGATTCGTACCCCTAATCTGGACAAGTTTGCGGAAGAATCGGTGAAATTTACACGGATGTACCCAGAATCCTTACCTACATTGCCGGCGCGAAAGGCGATCTATACAGGAAATCGCGTCTTCCCTTTTAAGGAAGACAAGAAAGGGGAAACTAAAACGCCCCGTGGAGACTTCATCGGTGATGCGCTCGGTGCCCCTGGATGGAGCACTATATCTGATTCGGATGATACGATGGCGGAGCGCTTTGGAAGAAAAAAATATGTAACCGCCCTCTTTTCAGATATATATCACCAATTTAAACCAGGATACAACTTCCAACGCGGGTTTTCCCAATGGAAATGGATTCGAGGTCAAGAAGAGGATGCATACCTTTCTGGCCCCCCAATTGACGATGATGTCCTCGAAGAGTACCTTACGCCCAAAAAAGAAGGAACTACCGCGGGCACCTTATTTGGGAAGGTTATGATGCGCCAATTTCTTAAGAATACACGCTGGTGGCGCTCCGAAAGTGATACTTTCCCCGCTCGCGTCTTTCGAGAGGCTGGTGAATGGCTAGATATGAATTATCAGACACTTATTGATGGAAAGGGGTTTTTAACCGTGGAATCATTCGATCCCCACGAGCCTTGGGACCCACCCCTTCATTATATCCATATGTACGAAAAGGATCCCGATTGGCAGAAGGGGTGCAGAAAGATTTGCCACTCGATCTATGGACCCGCAAGGATGTTGTCCGAAAAGGAGCTCAAGAATTTAAGGACGAAATATGCTGGAAATGTAACGCTCACAGATACGTGGTTTGGATACTTTATCGATTATATCAAACGAATTGGGATATGGGATGATTCGATAATTGTTGTCGTATCTGACCACGGACATATGCTCGGTGAGCATGGGTTAATCGCAAAAGCCGCCAATCCTCTGGGCCGTGAAGTTGCCGATCTTGTCGCTATGATCCGATTTCCGGGCGGAAAGTGGAGCGGTAAAACGTGTGATAAATTTTGCTATCATCATGATATTGCTGCGACGATTTGCGAGGCTTGCGGCATTTCTTCGAGTAATATAGATGGTAAAGATCTAGCAAAATTAGTAGCAGAGGATGATTTAACTTATTATGACCATGTCACGGTGGCGTGGGGCGGTTCAGTCGCTGTTTTTGATGGGGACTTCTGGTATAATGGGTATGTTTGGGATACTGAAGAAGGAAGCTTGTATGATGTAAATAAAGATCCCGGGTTAACCGAAGATATTATTTCAGAAAATCGGGAAAAGGCAGATGAACTCTTAAAAATGAGCTGGGAAGATGCTTCTGAACCCATTGACATGGAATTTATGCGTAAGTTTAAGGATCGCCTTGGGTGTACTCCAGTTACCAGAGAGTTAACAAAAAAATAGAAAAAAGGAAAAAATAACAAAATTCTTATTTTTATTATTTATTTTAAAGGATACTTCGGGTCTCTCTTCTGGAAAAATGCTTGAACACCTTCCATAATATCTTGCGATGTGGAACAAAGCATCTGTGTACGATTTTCTAACTGAATCATGGTCTCTAAACTAGGGGAGTCCATCGATAAATTTATAGATTCTTTGGTCATTCGGAGCCCTAGGGGGCTTTTATTGAGCATCGTGTTTGCCAACTTCATTCCATGCTCCATTAAGTCACTTTCATCCCCATTAATCAACTCTGAAACCAGCCCAATCTTTTCTGCTTCCGCAGCATCAATGAACCTCCCGGTATAGAGAATTTCAGCTGCTCTCGACATACCAATCAGCCGTGGTAAATGATAACTACTTGCTAAGTCTGCCCCAGAAAAGCCCACATTGATAAATGCGTTATTAAAGCGGGCATTTTCCCCGGCAATACGTACATCTGCCGCAAGCGTAAAGGCAAATCCCGCCCCCGACGCGGCGCCTTGAATGAGGGCGATGATGGGCTGGCTAACCTTCCTCATTTTTACAATCAATTGGCTGGTTCTCCACTGCGCATACATTTTTGCCTTTATGATGTCCTTCTCCGGTACATCCAAAAAATAAAACTTATCCTTCAGGGCGTCCGGCTTTTTCTTCGATTGCAGTACCATTGATTCCTTCAAATCCAAGCCCGCGCAGAAAGCCCTCCCCGACGCCTTCAATATTATCACACGGCATTCCAATTTGACCATTAACTCGTCGAAGACCTGATGTAATTCCTTAATCATTTGGAAAGACATCGCATTGAGCTTCTCGGGTCGATTCAGACTAAGTATCCCTATTCCATTTGCGTGTAATTCAAAGGTAATTGTTTCAAAATCATTTTTCATAGTTTCTCTTATCACCATTTAGGAAGAAAATATACCTTTAATTTAGAAGAAATGGATTATAAAGTTTTGCATCTATAAGGATCCCGATGAGAAAGATGCGTGAAAACCTTATATGGGAATGATTGCATATTGTTGCGACCTTTCTTATAGTACTCCGTAGGCAGTTAGTTCCAAATAGGAGATTAAAACGGAAGTTGCGCCTAAGACAGTTGAAATGAGAATTATTTGCCGGTGTGCCTTCATTCGGTGGTTGTACGTCCCCTCTGGGGGCAGAGGATGCCCTCTATAGTAATAGAGATGCGCGAAGAATATCAAGGGGGCAAAATACCGTACATAAACGCGGGCCCATAGTATAAAACTGATCATGATAATAAGGGAGAGAAATGTTAAACTCATTCGGTCTATCTTCTTTATGTACACAACTGCAAGGAGGAATAATGCTGCAAAGGGAATGATCTTTATATAAATCGGAATATGAAGCGTAAACGGACTGCCTAAGCCCCAGTACATGTAGAGATCTAAATAATTAGGTAAATAAAAAACAGGACTGATTAAAAAAATGATTATAGGTATGCCCAGGTAGAATATAATTTTGAGAACCTCATCCCAGTTCTTCTCGATGATATACTTAATAACCAAAAGCGGTAATGCTGGTAGAGTATACCATTTTGCACACATACTCAATCCCAAAAAAAAGTAAAACCATTTTTTATTCTCATTCGGATAACAATAAAGTGCTAACAGTAGAAACATACAAAAAAAAGAGTCCGTGAGATGATACCCGTTTATAAATAATCGAGATACGAAGCTGACAAAGTACAGCGGATTGATAAAAATTAATCCAAGAACCAATTTTGAACGCTCCACTTTAAATCTTTTTAGGACAGAGTAAAAAAGGGATGTAATAAGGATCTCAAATACAAATGCGTAAAGTAAAAACAGATTGAGATTATTAAATGCTATTATTCTTAAAAGAACCAGAAAATAGATGGTCAGAGGGGGATAAGCTAAATCGATTTGGTTCCACTTCCATTCTCCCGTAAATACCGAATCCACATCATAAAAATTCAACCCCAGATCACCATATGCTGCACCTCCGAGGAAATTATAATATTTCTGGAAGTATGTGAGAACTAAAAAAAGAATCCTGAACACTATACCCACGATAATTAAGACCCCATACTTTGAGGTGAAAAATGATACAATGTTTTGTTTTATTGAGGTTTCCATGCGTTTCCCGTTTCTTATGCTATACTTGTAATTATATGCTTTATTATTGATTTTTGGTATTCATTATTCTTAATATTTTCCTATAAAGTGGTAGATATTAATCTATAATCTATATTAAGCCTATTCCCGTATATATTTTAAATCCTTAATGGTACATGTGTAAACCCATCATAGTACATATTTAAACAATTCTTATTTTATAACTTTATTTCTTAAAATCATTCCAAAATCTCGAATGATCTCGTAGAGATGTTTATACACTAACGTTTATAGACGATTTTTTGCCCCTTAAATCATTACTTCTGGATTAAATTTTATTATTCGGTTTGTGATATAAAAACTCAAGCGAAGCATAATTTAATTTTTAACCTTGGCATTTATCTAACTTTCCGATAACTATGATAATACATAATATTGGTTGTGGGATTTGTATTCCCACTTGCCTAAGCGAATCTATTAAATTACGAAAGAAAGAAGATGAAAATGTACCACCCAAGAGTTAAATTCATAATATCATCAATACTGGGAGCGAAAAATTATAATTTTGGCTTTCTCTTATAGAGCATGAATAAAAAAAGGAAAAATAAAAAAAATTTACGCGTTTGAGAGGATAAAGAGCATGTTGTCGTGGGGAATGAAAAACATATTTTCTCTTTTAATAATAACGGTGTGAAAGTATTCGGCAAGCCCCAGAAAGCCCCTTATGACTGCCTCATCCTCGCCGAACTCAAACCTGACATGGCAAGTCCCGTTCTTAGAACTTATCTTGACCTCGTCGTAGACGCGCTCATCTATCAACGGTATCTTCATCTCGTTGATAATTTCAAATACTCTCTTAACAAATAGCTCTGAACTCACTTTAACTGGCACCTTCTTACTCTTTAAATTTACAATCCATTTTTATTGAATTATATATAAATAATAAATGTAAATTATAATATTAAAATGTTTTTTATATTCTAATTCTATGATTTTAAAAAACAATTAACCGTGGACAAAAAATCTGTACATTAAAGATAAAAATTCATTCCACACGAGAAAATACTCTTTATCCTCTCAAACGCATAAGAAGTTTTTTTCTTTTTATATCTTTTTATATATTTTTTA
>CAZDJH010000345.1:0-4912 GCA_964505645.1 uncultured archaeon
AAAAGCATGAAAAAAATGGCGGGATCCTTACTCGATAAGCGAGATGATGGGAGAAGCCAGTAAGACCTTAATGTTTCCAGATGATGGGGCGCGGCAAAAATGGGCTTGTAACAAATTATTTCTTGGATATTTACCATGGGCTGAATTGGATTAATTTTTTTTTAATTCTTTCCAATTCTGGAACACACCTCCTATGATTTTGCTTGAATTTTATTTAAAGTTCAGGTCTTTCTTTAAAAGATTTCCATACAGAATTATGGTCCAACAAAATCGCATTTCAAACATCGATAAGTCTTTCCTCTATCTCTACAAGTCTCGCATCTCCAAATGGTAATATCGCCACAATTAGGGCACGGAAAATTGACCGCATGCTCGTAAGGAGTAATTGGTCTCCCGCAACAAGAGCAAATGTTCCGTTTATTCATTGACATAGTTTTCAAATCTGCTTTTTTTTGAACTTGAATGGTATAATTATGCTTTAAAATTAAAATTTTTTAATAGATAAGGATTAAAGATTTTTATAACTTTCCGATTAGTTTTTAATTAAATTTAAAATTGAATCATAACATATTTAATATATATTTATAGTTGAATTCCTTTATATAATATTGAAAGTAAAAACTAAGTATCTGAAAGGTATCGAACATGAGTAATGTAAATAGCAAGGTTAAGAAATATTTCCGTATTGTGGAGATTTGGGCTTGGTGTGAGATATGCCAAGAGATGGTCCCCTTGAAGGTGAGTAAAGATGAGATTCAAGATGGGCTTGAATTAGGCATTTACACAAAAAAATATGAGCATACAAATCCTTATCCCGATCCCGATGATGAGGAAGATAAAAGCAGAGAACCCCATGCGATCTTTGTATATATTGATGAAGATTACAACGTTACTGGTGTGAAAAGCTTCTTCGGCGACGCCCCATCGATGGATAAGCTCGAAGCACCTTCGGAAGGCGAGCGAATTCGTATCCCCATCGTGATAAAGGAGGTGCCGGAGATGTCCGTTCAGCTGGGTATGATTACCAAGGAACAGTACAAAGTACTGAAGGTATGCGACGGTATGAACACACTAGAACAAGTTGCAGAAATAACCCAGAAGAGTGTCGAAGATATAGAAGAAATGATGGACATACTTCGGGATAAAGGGTTAGTTAAGGTAATTAAAAGGAGTTAATTTTTTTTAAGATTTTCTTTTATTTTTTGTATATTATTTGTTGATTTCCTTGCTCAATACCCAAATGGAGTGCTTCCTTATTTAGATATGGGTCCCTCAGCCACTCATCTATGACGGCTTCATAATGTTCAACTTCTATAAACGGTAACTTACTAGAAGCAATTGCAAAACCGAGCATTATGATATTGAGCTGTTGATTTTGACCAAACTTATCCAGCGCTAACTGTGTCGCATTTATAAAGTAGATCTCATCAGAATAGCCTTCCAAAGTGGATTTGATCTCCTCTAAGGAGGGATATTTTTCTAAATCTGCGGTGATCATCACTCCCGGGATCGTACGTTCATTTAAAAGGAAGGTCGTTTTTTTAGAGGCAAAAATCCCACGTCTCAATGCTTCTACAGGTTCCAAACAAATATAGAGGTCCGCTTTTCCATATGAGATAAGTGGGGATTGGAGATTTTTTCGAGGATCATCGAACGCTTTTTTTTGATATCTGGTATGGCTGGTTATCGCCCCTTCCCGCTGGGCAAGTCCGTGCATTTCGGAGCCCAAGATAATATCAACGCCCGCTTTCTGTGCAGCAAACTCGATCAGGCGCTTAAGAGTAATAACTCCTTGTCCTGCGGTTCCCGCAATTACTACATTAATGATATCAGTCTCACTTAAATTCACGTAAAATCGCCTTCACGTTTAATTTATATGATCCGTTATTTTTTAATATACTTGATATTAAAGAATATAACAATATTGATTAATTTTTACAATAGGAATTAATTTTAAAATATACGGATTAAACGTGGGAGAATTTAATTTTACAAACGAGGATCTTGGGCTAATAATTACTCCAAAACGAACCGTTGACTATATGATTTCCCGATTGCGGGAAATTGAAAAGCATAAGAAGATATTGGAGCCTTGTGTTGGACCGGGAGTTTTCATAGAACGATTAGTAAAGACATTCAAGGTCAATCCAGAGCAAATAGTTGCTTATGATATAAATTCAGAGTATAGATCTGTGATAGAGCAGTATGGAGTAGATTTTGAAGCTAAGGATACTCTTCTCTCTATAGATCATAAAGACCACGGTCAGTTTGATTACATTATCGGAAATCCCCCCTATCTAAACAAATCGAGCACCTATATCGTACAGAAGAGAGATGATTTGAAGAAAATTTATGGAAAGATCAATGCTCATGAAACCTATGCAATGTTTCTTGTAAATAGTATATGGAGGTTAAAAGAGGGAGGAAGATTATGTTTTATTACTAGTGATTCGTTTTTGACGCTTCGAACCCATAAAAAGTTAAGAAAATTCATATTAAATAATTGTAAAATTAATGAAATTTTATTAGCTCCCGAGGACTTATTTGCAAGTCAAGATGTTTCGACTTCCCCCGTCATTATAACACTTCAAAAATGTTCTGGAGAAAAAAACGCCAAAAATCGGTTGGAAAATGAAATGAACCTAGTTTCCAGGGTGAAAAGTGAGCAAGATTATGCTAAAGAGAAAAAGCTGAATAACTCATTACAGAAAAACTATAACTTGCTCCCATTTTCCCTATTTTATATTGATATTGAAAAAGAGATTATCCAATTATTTGAAAAAGCATCTTCTTTGAAGGAGTTTATGGCTGGCTACATTGGAATGCATACACATAATAATTTAAAGCATATTGCAGCGATAAAAGGAACGCAACTTGATGAGACCTTCACTCGAAGGAATCAAAATCGGAATCCAAAAAGAAGGTATAAAATTATATCCAAGGAGGAATTTAAGACTAAGCAGTGGAAACCCTATCTTAAACGCGGGGGAAATGAGCAATATTTCAGACCCATCATAGAAGCGTTAGAATGGAGTGACGATGCCGTAAAAACTTATGATATACCCAAAAGGGCCCCATTTGAAAGGGAGGGAATAGTTATTAGCGGAGTGAGTTCACGACTTGCGGCTAGATATATGCCCCCAGGTTGTTATTGGGATTCAAATAAAGCCATGGGGTTTATTATAAAAGATAAGAGGATTTCTATAAAATATGCCTTAGGTGTATTAAATAGTTCCCTATATAACTATTTAGCAAAAGGAATTATTAATAATACCAGTAGTATTCAAATCACGGGTCTCCGGGCACTCCCCTTTATTCTTCCAGATGCACAGATAAAGCAGAAAATTGAAGGTCTTGTCAAAAGGATAATTACCCGCAAGAGAGCAAATTTGAGTTATGATTATGCTCAAGAACAAAAGCAGATTGATGAGATAATCTATGAGTTTTATGCTCAAAGATTTCACTTTCCCGATTCTCTTAAAAAAAGATTGGAGTTAAAATACGCATCTTGGACCCACAATTAGGATAAAACCACCTTTAATTCATAAATCAAGGGGTTTTTTCTTTATTTTTTTCTCTTATTGAGATTTCCTCGATGATTTGCTTAAGATTTTTCATGTTTCTTTTATTATTATTATTATTATTATCATTTGTTACATAGCATTTTTCTAACTGAGTTGATTCCGAGTTCTCTTGGGAGTTTGGGGCGTTTAATGAATTATTTTTTTTTAGAATTTTCTCTAGATTTGTTAATGCTTTTATAGGAACTGGAGTTATTAATTTTCCTGCGATTTGCTATCTTCGGGGTGATCTGCTTCATTTCATTAAACATCTTTGGTAAGTCGACGATATCCCGGAGGATTCTCTGATTGCTCTTAGTAATTTCAGAGTTATTTATAGGGGTTCTTTGGATATAAGGATTCCACAGCAGAAAGGGTCTTTTGATTGAATTGACGCGAAGTAAGCACCTTCCTTTTCTTAAAATGGATAAATAATGTTTATTTCTCTCTTCTAAATTTAATAATTCACACTGGAGTTCTTTTTCCATATGATTCTTAAATACTGCGAGAACACCGCAATTTGCAAGGATCTCTTCACTAACTTGAGGTCTGGTAGCGACTGAGATCAGGCACTCCCCGGTACCCCTCTGTAGGAGCGCGATATCCTCGAGATACGTGGTCAGTTTGGTCTGCTTAGTTAAGTCTTGAGGGGCAAAATACTGAGCATCTTCCACGATGGTGAGGTGTTTGATTCCCTTATAATCCCTCCCGCCCTTCGTGAGGTTTTCGTCCCATAAATACTTTAAAATCATATTCAGAAAGAAGAGAGCATCCTCCTTCTCGCCCCCCAGGCGGATAATGGCGCTCAAATCGATGAGTACGTTCTTTTTTAATAGGTCCTTGATGTTAAATTCCGTTTTCGAGCTGAAAATGGCCTTCAGGGGGCCGATCGAGAAGCGGCGAATTCGATTTCGGATACTTATGAGGGTCTGGGCCAGCATGGGAATCCTTCTGCTCTCGGTTTTTAGGTAGGTCTTGCATTTCTTGTAAAAGCCCTCCCAACTCTGCGATTCCTTATCTTTGCATACCTCAGTTAGAATATCCACCAGGACCTTCTGCATTTGGGGCGAATACTCCGTGTCTTCATCCAAGAATTGGCCGCTCTTTAAGATGTCAAAAATACGCTCGGCGTGAATCTCGGGATTAGCCCCTTCGGGATTAAATATGTTAATGGAAAAATCCTCTCCGGGTTTAAAAACTAAGACATCCTCAATAACATTTTGGAGAAAAATATATTCTCCTTTAAATTCAATGAGTAGAAAGGGGATATCGCAGCGTTTTTTAAAATTTATTAGAAAATTTTGAACAAAATTACTTTTCCCAGTACCTGTAGAACCACAAACAAACATATG